>NZ_JBHWDU010000009.1:20035-41928 GCF_042734825.1 Kitasatospora sp. NPDC059648
AGGGGGGGGGGGTGCGCCCCCGCCGCCCCCCCCCCCCCACCGCCACTCCCCGCGGCGGGCTTTCGTGGCAAATCCCCTGTTCCGGGAATTTCACCTGGTTCGGGATCCAAGCACATCAATCGGCTGATTTTCCCGACGCGCCGCCGACATGCCCGGACAGCCCCCGCGAACGCCGTAGACAGGACTCCCCCGTTCCCGATCCCTCCAAGGGAGTCCGGCATGACCATCGCCCCCGCCAAGCTCTCCGACCCCACCGTGCGGGCCTTCGTCACCGCGGTCAACGCGGGCGACCGCGAGGCCTTCTTCCGCGTGCTCACCCCGGACGCCACCATGTCCGACGACGGCTCCGACCGCGACCTCGACGAGTGGGTGGACCGGGAGATCTTCGGGCCGAACGGCCGGATGGACGTCCAGACCGAGTCCTCCGGCGGCCACGCGCTGGTCGCCAACTTCACCAACGAGACCTGGGGCGAGATGCGCACCGCCTGGCGGTTCACCGTCGACGGCGGGAAGATCAGCCGCTTCGAGACCGGCCAGGCCTGACCCGGCACCCGAGCGGCGTCAGGACAGGCCCAGGCACTCCCGCACCGCGCGGATCAGGCTGCGCGAGCGGACGTCCCCGGTGACACCCGGCTGCATGCCGTTGGTGACGTACCCGAAGCCGAGCCCGAGCTCCGGGTCGGCGAAGCCCAGCGAGCCGCCCCGGCCCGGGTGGCCGAAGCTCGCCGGGGAGGCCATCGGCGCGGTCGGGCCGTGCCGCCAGAAGCCGAGGCCGAAGGTGGAGTTGACGATCAGCACCTTGTCGGGGCCGTTCACCACCGGCCCGACCGCGCGGGCCAGCACCTCCGGACCGAACAGCGGCGGCAGCAGCGCGCCGGAGCCGTCCGGGCGGTCGGCCGCGCCGATCAGCGCCGCGTAGAACCGGGCCACCGAGCGGGCGGTGCCGATGCCGCCCGCGCCCGGGATCTCGGCGGCCTGCACCGCCGGGTCGTTCATGTTCACCCCCGGCAGCACCGAGGCGAAGGCGCGGGCGGTCAGCGAGGTCGGGTCCTGGTAGGCGTCCCGGACGGACTGCTTGGGCCGCAGCCGCAGCCCGCTCGGGCCGGTCCGCGCCGCTTCCGGGGCCGGCAGGTCGACCAGCTTGCCGACCCGGGGCGCGGCGCCGGCCGGCAGCCCGATCCACAGGTCCAGCCCGAGCGGCCGGGCGATCTCCTCGGCGAAGTACTGGCCGACCGTACGGCCGCTCACCCGGCGCACCACCTCGCCGACCAGCCAGCCGAACGTGTACGGGTGGTAGCCGTGCGCCGTCCCCGGCTCCCAGGCCGGCGCCTGCGCGGCCACGGCGGCCACCGCCCGCTCCCAGGTCAGGACGTCCTCCAGGCGCAGCGGCACGTCCAGCGCCGGCACCCCGGCCCGGTGCGACAGCAGCCAGCTCACCGGCACCGCGCCCTTGCCGGCCGCCGCGAACTCCGGCCAGTACGAGGCCACCGGTGCGTCCAGGTCGAGCAGGCCGCGCTCGGCCAGCAGCAGCGCGGTGGCCGCGGTCAGGCCCTTGGTGACCGAGCGCAGGACCTGGGCGGTGTCCGCCGTCCACGGCACCGCGGGCGCCGGCCGCCCACCGACCTCGGGCCGGGCGTCCCCGCCCCACAGGTCGACCACCTTGCGCCCGCGCACGTACAGCGCGAACGCCGCGCCCAGTTCGCCGTACTCGGCGAAGTTCCGTGCGAAGGCCTCCCGTACGGGCTCGAACCCCTCGGCCGTCTCGCCCCAGATGTCCACCACCGCGTGCCGTCCTCAGGTCGTTCGTCGCCGCCCAGTTGATCGATCCCGCGTTCGAAGCGGGCTCGGAAACCCTAGCCTGTCGCTCATGAGCAATCCTGCCGAAGAGCTGCTGGACATCGTCGACGACAACGACCGGGTGATCGGGACCGCGCTGCGCGGGGAGGTGTACCGGCAGGGGCTGATCCACCGCTGCGTCTTCGTCATGGTCCGCGATCCGGCCGGCCGGATCTTCGTCCACCGCCGCACCGACACCAAGCTGTTCGCCCCCGGCGCGTACGACATGTGGGTCGGCGGCGTGGTCGGCTCCGGCGAGACCTACGCCGAGGCCGCCGTCCGCGAGGCCGAGGAGGAACTCGGGGTGCACGGCATCGCCCCGCGGCCGATCTTCAAGTTCCTCTTCCGGGAACCCGACGGCGGCAAGCTCTCCTGGTGGTGCGACATGTACGAGGCGGAGTGGGACGGCCCGGTCTCCCCGCAGGAGTCCGAGGTCGCCTGGCACGCCTGGCTCACCCCGGCCGAGCTGTCCGAGCGCCTCGCCCGCGACACCTTCGTGCCCGACGGCCTGGAGGCCTACCGCCGCTACCTGGAACTCCGGGCCGGCTAGGGCGGAGGCCCCGGCCCGTCCGGCCGGGCGGGCCGGGCCGGGTCCCTCCGGCCGGGTCTGTCCAGCGTCCGGAACGAGCGCAGGCCAGGCCGCATGGGCCCGCGGGCGGCCGCCGGATAGGCTGACGCGCATGGCCTCCCGTACGCCGTCGCCGACGGCCGACCGCGCAGCACGGACCGCCGCCGTCCCCGACCGGGGCGCCGCGGGTGAGCGGCCGCGCCGGCGGCTGAGCGTGGACGAGCGGCGGGAGCAGCTGATCGCCGTGGCGCTGGAGCTGTTCAGCCGGCGCCCGCCGGAGGAGGTGTCGATCGACGACATCGCCGCCGCCGCGGGCGCCTCCCGGCCGCTGGTCTACCACTACTTCCCGGGCAAGCAGGCGCTGTACGAGGCGTCGCTGCGGCGCGCCGGGCGGGAGCTCTCGGCCCGGTTCGAGGAGCCGATGGAGGGCCCTCTGTCGGACCGGCTGTACCGGGTGATGGGCCGCTACCTGGACTTCGTGCAGAGCCACGGGCCGGGCTTCGCCGCACTGCTGCGGGGCGGCTCGGTCGCGGCCAGCGCGGGCACCTCTGCGGTGATCGACGAGGTGCGCCGGGCCGCGCACGACCAGATCCTCGCCCACCTGGCGGTCCCCGCGCCGAGCCCCGGCCTGCGGCTGACCGTCCGGGCCTGGATCGCCAATGCCGAGATCACCTCGCTGGAGTGGCTGGCCGAGCGGTCCGTTCCGCTGGAGGAGCTGCAGCTGCACCTGGTGCAGGAGTTCGTCGCCTCGCTCACCCTGACCGCCGCCCGGGAGCCCGCGCTCGCCGCCGAGCTGGCCTCCTTCTTCGCCGACGAGCGGCCCGACGGGCCCACCGGGCGGCTGGTCCAGGACCTCGCAGGGCTGTTCGCCGTGCCCGGCATCCTCGACGCGGTCACCGCCCTGGCCGGCGGGGCGCAGTCCGCCGGGTCGGCGGACGAAGCGTCCGCGCAGGCCATGGAGGGTTCCGCCGCGGCCCCCACGGAGTGATCATCGGGTGATCCTGCGGTTCGGCGACGGCGGTGGGCTCTGATAGGAATGGGCGGGGACCTGACGGCCCGCCGTCCGGGCGGGCCCGGTCCCACCCGAACCACCGACGGCAGACGGAGCAGAGCGGGGGGGCTCACCAGTTGACCCAGGACGTCCAGTTCAGCGCGGAGGCCAACCCCTTCGCGGCGGCCGAACAGGTCTGCGCGACCCTCGGCATCCTCACCGACGCCCTCTTCGACGAGCACACCTCGCGTCACCCGGCGGCCGTGCTGAGCACCCTGAAACCGGCTGAACACCCCGCCGCCGAGGCGCTGTTCAGCCTGCGCCTGGCCCCCAACGGGCCGGTGCACGAGGCCCTCGACCGGCTGGGCACGGTGATCACCGCCGGCACGGCCCGGCCGGGCACCGGCACGCGGGTCGCCGACCGGGTCACCGCCGCGCTGCACCAGCGCTACGGCGGCGGAGCCGTGCGCGGCGCCATCGCCGACCGGGGCACCACCTCGGCCGCGCTGTTCCAGCTGCCGGTCACCGGCGAGTTCGCGGACGCCAAGCTGCGCCCGCCGTTCGCCCCGGCGCTGGCCGCGCTGGCGGCCGGGCAGCAGACCCGGCAGCCGGTCGAACTCGCCACCGA
Organism: Kitasatospora sp. NPDC059648; assembly: GCF_042734825.1. Classification (NCBI taxonomy): domain Bacteria; kingdom Bacillati; phylum Actinomycetota; class Actinomycetes; order Kitasatosporales; family Streptomycetaceae; genus Kitasatospora; species Kitasatospora sp. NPDC059648. The sequence goes on from NZ_JBHWDU010000009.1 coordinate 24,059, forward strand.
CGCGGGCACCGAGGTCCGGCTGGTCGTCCCGCCGGGCTTCCACCCGCTGACCTCCCCCGGCGGGCCCGCCGGGGCCTCCGCCCGTACGGTGCCCCCGCTTCCGGACGGCGGTGACGGTGCCGCGGACGCCGACGGGGCCGACCGGGCCACCGTGGCGGCGGCCACCGAGCTGACCGGGCACCTGGCCGAGGTCGCCGAGGAACTGTTCAGCGCCACCGGCCCGGAGCCGCGCCGCGACTTCGCGGTGATCGCGGCGACCCTGACCGACCTGGTGCAGGACGCGGGCGTCCGCTACGCGGGCGTGTGCGCGCTGGAGGTCGACGGGCGCGCCTCCGAGGCCACGCTGGTCATCTCGCTCGCCCGCCACCCGCTGCCGATCACCGCGTTCGCCACCGAGCTGGCCACCGTACGGCGGCACGCCGAGGTCTGGACGGTGCTGCTGCCCGCCGGTCCGGCCGCCGTCCTGGTGGAGGGGCGGACCGTCCCGGTGCCCGGACCGCTGGCCGCCGACGGGCAGCGCCGCTGGCTCGTCACCTCGGCCGTCCAGGCCTTCGTGCCGCTGCCGGACGGCGGATCCGTGCTGTGCGCCCAGCTGTCCACGGCCCGGCCGGAGGACTGGGAGATGTACACGGAGGCGTTCGCGGAGCTGCTGAAGAGCATCCAGTTCGGCTGGGACGGCGTGCCGCTCACGGCGGCGGCCGCGCCCGCGTCGGCGCCGGTGCCGGTGCCGGTGCCGGTGCCGCCTCCCGCGGCTCCTACCACCGCCCCCGCCCCCGCGCCGACCGCTGCGCCGGTGGCCGGGGAACCGGAGGAGAAGCCGGTGCACCTGCGCGGCACGCCGGTGCGCATCCCGCCCGCGGACTTCAACCCCTTCGCACCCGTCGCGCAGGAGGAGGCGGCGGCGGACGCCGCTGCCGCGGCCGTCGGCACGGAGCGGGTCGAGCGCAAGGGCACGCCGGTCATGATCCCGCCGCCGGACTTCGACCCCTTCGGCATCTCGGGTCTGGCTCCGACCTCGGACGAGCCGCAGGCGGAGGCCACGGCCGACGCCGAGGCGGAGCCGGAGCACCGGCCGTTCGGCTGAGACCGGACGGAGGCCGGCCGAGCCGGGAGTACCGCCGACGACTGACAACTGACAGATTTCAGATTTCGTTCGCTGAACCGTGTCAGTCGTCAGTTGTCAGTCGTCAGTTGTCAGTCGTCAGTTGTCAGTCGGGCACCCGGCCGGACGCCACACCTTGGTCGCGGTGGCCACCGCCACGCCCCGCTCCCGGATGATCCGCCGAGGGGACGACACCCGGGCGCCCGGCTTCAACTCCCCTGCCGCGATCCGGCGTCGGAGCTCGGCCGCGATCCGCTCCGAAGGCGTCCCGCCGTCCACCACGAACACCACCGTCCGCTCGACCGCACCGGTGCACCACTGGCACCCGCGCCAGCAGTCGGCCGCACGACCCCGGACGGGACCCAACCGGCACGGGCCTCCGGCCAGTTGGCGGCCGCCCTCGCCAACCGGAGCGAGCGGCGGCCCTGTTCAGCCGAAGCGCCGCGCCAGGTGCACCACGTCCGGCACACCCCGGCTCACCGGAACCTCCCGGCTGACCACGTCCGCGAAACCCGCGGCCCGCAGCGCCTCCTCGAAGTCCGCCGACGGCTGTGCGCTCCACACCGCCAGCACCCCGCCCGGCCGCAGCCGGTGCCACAGCACCGCGAGCCCGTCGGCCCCGTACAGCCCGGAGTTGGAATCGGTGACGGTCCAGTCCGGACCGTTGTCGATGTCCAGGCACAGCGCGTCGTAGCGCTCGCCGTCGGACGCCGCCAGGTACGCCAGCAGGTCGGTGTGGATCACCGCGACCCGCTCGTCGTCCAGCGCACCGTCGGAGAAGCCGCCCAGCGGGCCGCTGCGGTGCCAGTCGATGATCGCGCTCTCCCGCTCGACGACGGCGATCCGCCCCCAGCGCGGCTCCGCAACCGCGTACGCGAGCGAGAAGCCGACCCCGAGCCCGCCGATCAGCACCGACGGCGCGGCCACGTCTGCGCCGGTCCGGTCCAGCTCGTCCAGCGCCGCCTGGACCAGCAGCCGCTCGGAGCGTCCGTCGGCGGTGTCCATCAGGAAGCACCCGTTGGCGATGATCTCGTAGTGCCGTCCGCGCTGCCGCAACACCACCTCGCCGAACGGGCCCTGCCGCCGGTCGAGGGTGACGACGGCCTCGGGGCCGTCCCGTTCGGGCAGTGCGGTGGTCATGCGTCCTCCTCGACGGACTCGGCAGCGGGATCGTCCCGGTACGGGCGATCACCCGCCCGACAATAACCGAGTCCGCACACGTCCGGCCCGTGAAAAAAAATGGCCCCAAGGACAGGGCCGGGCCCCGAAAGGGCCCGGCCCGGACGCGAGCCGCCCCGTCAGGTCGTGATCAGCACCCCCGCGTAGGACACACCGGCGACGACCACCCACGAGCCGAGCCCGAGCAGCGCGATCCGGCCGCCGGTCCGCACCATGGTCGGCAGGTGCACCGCGCTCCCCAGCCCGAACAGCGCGGCGGCGAGCAGCAGTTCCTGGGCGTCCCCGGCCAGCGTGAGCGCCCGCTCGGGCAGCACCCCGGTGGTGCGCAGCACGATCATCGCCAGGAACCCGGCCACGAACAGCGGCACGAAGGGCGGCCGGCTGCCGCTCCTGGCCACACCGTCCGCACTGCCGGCCGAGGCCCTGCGCGCGTGGCGCCGCACCATCACGGCGACACCCGCGACCAGCGGCGCCAGCAGCACCACCCGCATCAGCTTGACCAGCACCGCCTCGCGCAGGGCGCCGGGACCGCCGGTCTGCGCGGTGGCGACCACCTGCCCGACGTCGTGCACGCTCGCGCCGACCCAGCGCCCGAACTCGATCTCGCCGAGCCCCAACGGGTGCTGCAGCAGCGGCAGTACGGCGATCGCCAGCGTCCCGCACAGGGTGACCAGCGCGACCGAGGAGGCGACGTCCTCCTCCTCGCTGCCGGCCGCCTGGCTGACCGCGCCGATCGCCGAGGCCCCGCAGATCGAGTAGCCGGTGGCGACCAGCAGCGGCTGGTCCCCCGGCAGTCCGAGCCGTCGGCCCAGCCAGAGCGTGCCGGCGAAGGTCGCGGCGACCACGGTGAGCACCATGGCGACGGTGGCCCAGCCGAGGCCGAGCACGTCGTCCAGGCTGAGCTTGAGCCCGAGGAGGACGATCCCGAGCCGCATCAGCCGCTTCCCGGCCGTCGACAGCCCCGGCCGGGCGACCCCGCGGACCACCGGGCGCAGCCCGGGCAGGTGGGCGGCCGCCATGCCGAGCACGACGGCGGCGGTGAGCTTGGGCACGGCCGGGACGGCCGCGTGGACGGCGACCGCGGCGGCCACCCCGGCCGCCGCGAGCAGCAGGCCGGGGGCGTCCCCGCCGAGCGGGGGCAGTGAGCGGGTGCGGGCGGCCCGCTCCCGGAGGGTCAGTGCCACGCCGCCGCTCACCGCTCCTGGTCGGCGGGGAGCCGGTAGACCCGCCGGATGCTGGTGCCGAGCCGCGAGACGTCCGCGCCGTACACGTGGATGGAGATGGCGGTGGTGCTGCAGGCGTTGCGCACCAGGTGGATGTCGCCGGGCGGGGCGAAGGCGGCGACCGTCCCGGCCGGGCCGGCCACGTGCTCGGTCTCGACCAGCCGGGAGCTGCGCCCGTCGGAGACCAGCCGGTAGCGGGTCTCGCTCTCCTGGCCCTGGTGGACCCCGGCCACGCACCAGGAGACGTGGTCGTGGATCGGGGTGTGCTGGCCGGGCAGCCAGACCAGGGCGACGACGGAGAAGCTGCCGTCCGCCTCGGCGTGCAAGACGTGCTGGCGGTAGCGCTGCGGGTCGCCCTCGCGCTGGGCGGGGGTCAGCAGGGCGTCAGGCCCCTCGGGGGAGGTGAGCAGGTGCGGGGCGAGGCGTTCGCCGACCAGGTACGCGGTGAGTTCGGGAGGCAGTCCGCGGTCCACGACGGCGCGGATCTCGCTGACCAGCGCGGCCATCCGCTCGGTGAGCCGGTCGCTGCCGACCGTGGCTGAGGATGTCATATCAGCAGGTTCGGACCAACCGACCTATCAGGTCCAACGAGGGTTCCTAAGCAACACCCCCATTCGCGCTTATGGAACGGAGCAGCCCGGGCCGGAACTCGGCCGGCCTCAGCACCCGACCCGGCTCGCCGCCGCCTGGCGCAGGTGGTCCAGCACCAGCGCGGTGGCCGGGATCCGCCGGTGCTCGCGCAGCACGTACGCGCTCACCTGCCGGCGCAGGTGCGGCTCGACGGCCCGCCCGGTGACCTTGCGGTGGCACATGAAGGAGAGCACCAGCGCGGGCATCAGCGCGATGCCGACCCCGGCGGCGACCAGGCTCTGCACCGCGAGGTTGTCGTCGGTGGAGAACACGATGTCCGGCGCGAAGCCCTCCTCCGCGCAGACGTGCAGCAGGTTGGCCCGGCAGCGCGGGCAGCCGGCGATCCAGCGCTCGCCGTCGAGGTCGGCCAGCCGGACGGCGTGCCGGCGGCCGAGCGGGTGGCCGACCGGCAGCAGCACGGTGAGCAGGTCCTCCATCAGCGGGATCTCGTCCAGCCCGTCCGGCACCTCGGTGGCCTGGCCCGGGTAGCGGAAGGCCAGCGCGATGTCGCACTCGCCGCGCAACAGCCGCTGGACGGAGTCCGGCGGCTCGGCCTCCAGCAGCTCGACCCGGACGCCGGGGTGCTCGGCGAGCAGCCGGGCCATCGCCTCCGGTATCAGGGTGGCGTTGGCGCTGGGGAAGGCGCAGACCCGTACCCGCCCGGCGCGCAGCCGGGCGAGCGCGGCGAGCTGCTGCTGGGCGGCGGAGAGGCTGCCGAGGATCAGTTCGGCGTGCCGGGAGAGCGCCTCGCCCGCCTCGGTGAGCCGCAGGCCGCGGCCGGCGCGAGTGAACAGCGGGACGCCGACGGTGCGTTCGAGGGCCTTCATCTGCTGGGTGATGGCGGGCTGGGTGTAGCCGAGCTCCCGGGCCGCGGCCGAGTAGGAACCGGCTCGGACGACCTCGTGGAACGTCCTGATGTGCCGCGAGTCGAACACCGGCTCCATGGCCCCTCCGCCCGGTCGTCTGTCGCCTGCCTCCGCAATCATAAGAGGAATTTGGAGGTCCTGGTCCCGACCCCACCCGCACCTATGGTTCAGACCCGAACCAGCCGTCCCACGCCAAGGGGACTCACACCGCGTCGGGCCCTCTACTGCGCCGACGGCGGCAGCCCCATCGCCACCTCCGCCTTGGCCACCGGTGCCCCGCCCCGCACGCTCGGACTGCGGCGGCTGCTCCGCTCGACCCAGCGGGCGAGCCAGGACAGCAGCAGACACATGCCGATGTAGATCGGCGCGATCACCATCACCACCGGGATGAACGGCAGGTCGTAGTCCAGGTTGGTGGCGATCAGCTTGCCCGCGTGCAGGAACTCCTCGAAGGTGATCAGGAAGCCCAGCGAGGTGTCCTTGAGCGCGACCACCAGCTGGCTGATGATGGCCGGCAGCATCGCCCGGTTGGCCTGCGGCACCAGCACGTACGTCATCACCTGGGTCTTGCGCATGCCCAGCGCGTACGCCGCCTCCCGCTGGCCCTTGGGCACCGCGAGCACACCGGCCCGGAACACCTCGGCCAGCACCGAGCCGTTGTAGAGCACCAGCCCGGTCACCAGCGCCCACACCGGCTGCACCTTGAGGGCGACGAACACGAAGAAGATCATCACCAGCAGCGGCATGGCCCGGAAGAACTCCACCACCAGCGTGGCGAACCAGCGCACCGGCCGGTGGTCCGACAGCCGCCCGGCCGCGAACAGCGCGCCGAACGGCAGCGCGAACAGCACCGTCAAGCCGAAGGCCAGAAGGGTGTTGCCCAGGCCGCGCAGCAACAGGTCCTGCACGCCCTGGTACGTGAAGGGCTCCCACTTGGCGTAGGTGAACTGCTGGGTGTGGAACAGTATGTAGACGACCCAGCCGATCAGCGCCGCGATCAGCAGGAGCGCGATCCCGCCGTAGAGCCGGTGCCGGGCCAGCGCCTTCGGACCGGGGACGTCGTACAGCGCCGAGGATTCAACGGTCATCGGGACACCGCCACTCGTCGTTCCAGCAGGTTGAAGACGGCGCTGATGGCCAGGGTGATGATCAGGTAGCCGACGGCGATCCAGAAGAAGGTCCAGATGATGCTGTAGCCCAGCTCGTTGACGGTCCGGTAGGTGCCCAGCAGCTCGGTGACGCTGAACGAGCCGGCGATCGCCGTGTTCTTCGCCAGCGCGATCATCACACTGCCGATCGGCGCCACCACCGAGCGGTACGCCTGCGGCAGCACCACCAGGCCCATCGTCTGTCCGAAGGTCATGCCCAGGCTGCGGGCCGCCTCGCCCTGCCCGGGCGGAACGGTGTTGATGCCCGAGCGCATCGACTCGCAGACGAAGGCCGAGGTGTAGCAGCCGAGGGCGAGCACGGCGAAGGTGTGGAAGGGCAGGGTGATGTCGAACCGGGGCAGGCCCAGCACCACGATGAAGAACAGCAGGGTCAGCGGCGTGTTGCGCAGCACCGTCACCCACACCGTTCCGAACGCCCGCAGCGGCCGGACCGGCGAGACCCGGAAGCCCGCGATCAGCACGCCCAGCACCAGCGACAGCACGGCGCTCAGCGCGAAGAGCGAGAGCGTGCCGAGGAAGCCCTCCCAGTAGATCGACCAGTTGCCGGTCAGCGTTTTCACGGGGCGGCCCTCTCAGTACCGGTCGATCGCGGGCGGGGTCGGCGCGGGTTCCCCGGACAGGCCGAGGGTCGCCTCGAAGGCCTTCTTCCAGTCACCGTTCCGCTCGTGGTGCTCCAGGGCGTCGTTCAGCGCCCCGCGCAGCACGGTGTCGTTCTTCGGCGTGCCGATCCCGTACGGCTCGGTCGAGAACAGCGGGCCCACCACCTTGAGCTCGTCCGGCACCTTGGCCGCGTAGCCCAGCAGGATCGCGTTGTCGGTGGTGACGGCGTCGACCTGGCCGGTGATCAGGTTGTCCACGCACGCCGAGTAGGTGTCGTAGCCGATCAGGTGCGCCTTGGGGTACTGCGACTGGATGCGCTGGTACGGGGTCGACCCGGACGCCGAGCAGACCTTCTTGCCGTCCAGGTCCTGCGGCCCGTGGATGCTGTCGTCGTTCTTGCGCACCAGCAGCGACTGCCCTGCGATGAAGTACGGCCCGGCGAAGCCGACCAGCTTCTTGCGGTTGTCGTTGATGGTGTAGGTGCCGACGTAGTAGTCCACCTGGCCGTTCTGCAGCGCGGTCTCGCGGTTGGCCGAGGCGATGGTCTTGAACTGGATCTTCTCCGGCGGGAAGCCGAGGGAGGCACCGAGCATCTTGGCGATCTCGATGTCGAAGCCGGAGTACACGCCAGTGGCCGGGTTCTTCTGGCCCAGGTACGGCTGGTCCTCCTTGGCACCGACCACGAGGTGACCCCGGTTGCGGGCGGCGTCCAGGGTCGGCGAGCCGGTGATCGAGGAGGCGTCCTGCACCTGGTAACTGGGCAGCGAGCTGGGCTGGGGGCCCTTGGGCGGCGGGGTGCCGGGCTTGCCGCAGCCGGTCACCAGCACGGCGAGCAGCAGGACGGCGGCGGTCAGGCGGCCGCGCGGCCGCGCGGTGGGCGTCGTCGTACGGTTCACGGCGCCGCCCTCAGTGCTTCAGGATCTTGGACAGGAAGTCCCGGGCGCGCTCGCTCTCGGGGGCGCTGAAGAAGTCCTCCGGGGCCCGGTCCTCGACGATCCGTCCGTCGGCCATGAACACCACCCGGTTCGCGGAGGCCCGGGCGAAGCCCATCTCGTGGGTGACCACCACCATCGTCATGCCCTCGCTGGCGAGCTGGCGCATGACGTCCAGCACCTCGTTGATCATCTCGGGGTCGAGCGCCGAGGTCGGCTCGTCGAACAGCAGCACCTTCGGGTCCATCGCCAGCGCGCGGGCGATCGCGACCCGCTGCTGCTGGCCGCCGGAGAGCTGGGCCGGGTACTTGTCGGCGTGCGCCGAGAGGCCGACCCGATCCAGCAGCGAGCGGGACTTGGCGTCCGCCTCCGCCTTGCCGCGGCCGCGGACCTTGATCTGGGCGAGCGAGACGTTCTGCAGCACGGTCCTGTGCGCGAACAGGTTGAAGGACTGGAACACCATGCCGACCTCGGCGCGCAGCTTGGCCAGCCCCTTGCCCTCCGCGGGCAGCGCCTGGCCGTCGATCAGGATGGTGCCGCGCTCGATCGGCTCCAGCCGGTTGATGGCCCGGCAGAGCGTGGACTTGCCGGAGCCGGACGGGCCGATCACCACGACGACCTCGCCCCGGCCGACCGTCAGCTCGATGTCCTGCAGCACGTGCAGGTCGCCGAAGTGCTTGTTGACCCCGCGCATCTCGATCAACGGCGCGAAATCCGGGGGACCCGTCGGGGCCGGTTCGGGAACGGTGTTCACCGGCCGCGCCGCCCCTTCAGCAGCCAGCCCAGTACACCGCCGGCGACCAGCGTCGCCAGCAGCGCGATCCACAGCGGCGCGGTCACGGTGAACACCCAGAACTGGATCTTGACCTTGTCGAGGTTGGCGAAGAGGAACCACACCGCGAGGATGACGATGACGCCGATCCCGACGTACCGCGTGGGGATCCCGCCGATTTCGCTGCGCCGGCGGCGGGACGAGCCGTCTGAAGTCTTGGTCACCCGGAGCAGTCTGCTGACCGGGCTGACGCTTTGCCCGGTTACGCGCCCATCCGGGCCATGGAGTAACCCGTACGGGGCAATCCGGCCCCGTACGGGTTTCGAACCGCCGCTACACTTCCGCGCCCTCCCGGTCCGGCATGCTCAGCGTTCGTCCCGCCAGGAGCGCCAGAGCGCCGCGTACGGGCCGCCGGCCGCGACCAGTTCCGGGTGGCTGCCGTACTCGCTGATCCGTCCGTCCTCGACCACCGCGATCACGTCCGCGTCGTGCGCGGTGTGCAGTCGGTGGGCGATGGCGATGACCGTCCGGCCCTCCAGCACCCGGGACAGCGAGCGCTCCAGGTGCCGGGCGGCCCGCGGGTCCAGCAGCGAGGTGGCCTCGTCCAGCACCAGGGTGTGGGGATCGGCCAGCACCAGCCGGGCCAGGGCGAGCTGCTGGGCCTGGGGCGGGGTCAGCGAGGTTCCGCCGGAACCGACCTCGGTGTCCAGCCCCTCCGGGAGGGCGTCCACCCAGGCCCCGGCGTCCACCGCGTCCAGCGCGGACCGAAGTTCGGTGTCGTCCGCCTCGGGCGCGGCCAGCCGCAGGTTGTCCCGGAGGGTGCCGACGAACACGTGGTGCTCCTGGTTGACCAGGGCGACCTCCGAGCGCACCCGCTCGGCCGGCATCCGGGACAGCGCCGCCCCGCCGAGGGTGACGCTGCCGCGGCCGGGCGCGTAGATCCCGGCCAGCAGCCGACCGAGGGTGGACTTTCCCGCCCCGGACGGGCCGACCAGCGCGACCCGGCTGCCCGGGGCGACGTCCAGGCTGATCCCGTGCAGCACGTCCGCACCCTCGCGGTAGCCGAAGCGGACGTCCCGGGCCTCGACCCGGCGGCCGTCCGGACGCGCCGACTCGTCCCCCTCGTGCTCGGGCACCTCGTGCACGCCGACCAGCCGGGCCAGCGAGGCCTGACCGATCTGCAGCTCGTCGTACCAGCGCAGGATCAGGTCCACGGGACCGCTCAGCATCTGGGCGTACAGGACGCCGGTGGTCAACTGGCCGACGGTGAGCCAGCCCTTGAGGGTGAACAGCCCGCCGACCACCAGGGTGGCCAGCACCGCCGAGGTGTAGACCGCGTCGATGGTCGGGAACCAGACCGAGCGCAGCCAAAGGGTGTAGCGCTCCCAGGCCAGCCACTCGCGCAGTTTGCGGTCCGTCAGCCGGACCCGCTGCTCGCCCAGGCGCAGCGCCTCGACCGTCCGCCCGGCGTCCACCGTCTCGGCCAGCACGTTGCTCACCGCCGCGTACCCGGCCGACTCGTTGCGGTAGGACTGCGGGGCGCGCCGGAAGTACCAGCGGGAGCTCGCCAGCAGCAGTGGCAGCCCGACCAGCGCGGTCAGGGCGAGCAACGGCGAGGTGACCAGCAGGGCTCCGACCACCAGCAGCAACGACACCACCGCGACGGCGAGTTCGGGCACCGCCTCGCGCACCGACTTGTCCAGCCGGTCGATGTCGGTGGTGCCCCGGGAGACCAGGTCCCCGGTGCCGGCCCGCTCCAGCACTCCGGTCGGCAGCGCGACCGAGCGGACCAGGAAGTCCTCGCGCAGGTCGGCCAGCACCCGCTCGCCGAGCACCGACCCGCGCATCCGCGACCAGCCGGTAAAGGCGGACTGCACCGCGAGCGCCAGCAGGTACCAGCCGACCGCCACCGCGATGGTGGCGTCGGCGGTGCCGGTGGCCAGCGACTCGACCAGGCTGCCCAGCACCCAGGGCCCGACCAGCCCGGCCAGGGTGGCCACCGAGTGCAGCGACACCACGGCGGTGAACCCCCGCCGGTGCCGCCGCGCCAGCAGCCCCAGGTAGCGGCGCACGGCGGCCGGGGAGCCGACCGGCAAGGTGGTGGCCGGCCCCTGCTCCTCGTGGACGGGGGGCTTCATGACGTACTCCTCGTTGGTTGGGCCCGACAGCGGGCCGGACTGCAGACCGGACTGCAGGCCGGGCGGCGGACGGCAGGGACGACGCGGACGAGGGCGCTCATACCGGCGCGGCCTCCTCGTCCCGGGTGACCACGGCCCGGTAGGCCGGTTCGGTGCGCATCAGTTCGCGGTGCCGACCGGCTGCGACCGCCCGGCCGTCGCGCACCAGCACCACCCGGTCGGCCCGGTCGAGCAGCAGCGGGCTGGTCGCGAACACCACGGTGGTGCGCCCGGCCCGGGTCTCCCGCAGCCCGGCGGCGATCCGGGATTCGGTGTGGGCGTCCACCGCGCTGGTCGGCTCGTCCAGCACCAGCACCGGCGGGTCGGCCAGCAGCGCGCGGGCCAGCGCCAGCCGCTGGCGCTGGCCGCCGGACAGCGAGCGCCCGCGCTCGGTGATCCGGGCGCGCATCGGATCCCCCGCGCACTCCGGCGAGCCGTCCAGGAGCGCCTCCAGCACGTCCTCGGAGCGGGCCGCGGCGAGCGCCTCGGCCACCGGCACCCGACCGGAGGACGGGATGTCCAACAGCTCGGCCAGCGTGCCGGAGAGCAGCACCGGCTCCTTGTCGTGGACCAGCACCGCGGCCCGGGCCTCGGCCAGCGGCACGGTGTCCAGCTCGGTGCCGCCGAGCCGGACGGAGGGCAGTTCCGGCTCGCCCTCGGCCAGCGGGACGTGCCCGCCGAGCCGCTCGGCGAGCGCCCCGGCGAAGTCCGGGTCCCCGCAGACCACGGCGGTCAGCTCACCGGCACGGGCGGTCAGCCCGGTGGCCGGGTCGTGCAGGTCGGACCGGCCCGGCCGCGCCAGCACGCCCTCGGCCGCGCCGCCCGTCCGGCTGAGCGAGAGCACCCGCGCGGCCCGTCCGGCGGAGACCCGGGCGACGCTCCAGGCGTGCGCCGCCTCGCCCAGGATCCGCAGCGGCGCGGCGAGGAAGGCGGTCGCGCCGTAGACCGCGATCAGGGTGCCCACGCCGAGGTCTCCGGAGGCCGCCAGCCGGGCGCCGTACCACGTCACCCCGACCACGAACAGGCCGGGCAGCAGCACCTGTTGGGCCTGCATCAGCGACCACACCCGGGCCGAGCGCACCGCCGCCGCGCGGACCTTCTGGGAGGCCGTCCGGTAGCGCTCCAGGAACAGCTCCTCGCCGCCGATGCCGCGCAGCACCCGCAGCCCGGCCACCGTGTCGGCGGCCAGCTCGGTGGCCTTGCCGCCGAGCTCGCGCTGCTTCTCGTAGCGCCGCTCGAACGGCCCGATCAGCGGCCAGACCGAGGCGGCCAGCACCGGGACGCCGAGCAGCACCCCGATCCCGAGCACCGGCTCGACCACCAGCACCACCGTGCTGACGGCCAGCCAGACGATCACCGCGGCCCGGACCCTGGCGATCAGTTCGACGTACCAGCCGATCCGCTCGACGTCCCCGCTGCCGACCGCGACCACCTCGCCGGTGGCGATCCGCCGGGACAGCCCGGCTCCGAGGTGCGAGGCCTGGCCCGCCACCAACTGCCGTACGTGGCAGGCGGCGTGGATCCAGTTCCAGACCGCCTGCCGGTGCAGCAGCACGGTGCCGCACGAGGCGACGACGGACAGCAGCAGGGCGAGCGCGCCGGCCCGCCAGATCCCGCCGGCGTCGCCGTCGACGACGGCCTGGACGCCGTGCCCGAGCGGGACGGGCAGCGCGGCCTGGGCTCCCATCTCGACCAGCGCCCAGCAGGTGGCGCGGACCTGCCCGCGCCGCTGGGCGCGCTGGAGCCAGCGGAGGAAGGCCAGGGGTGAGGAGAGGTCGGGACTGCCGGGGTCGGCCAGCGGCAGTGGGGTGAGCGGCATGACACTCCGATGCGAAGGTGCGAGGGTGCGAAGGCTGCGGGAGGTACGGAGGTACCGAGGGAGCGAGGGAGCGGAGGTACCGGGGAACGCAGGTACGGGAGTACGGCGGTACCGGGACGCGGGAGATATGGGCGCGGGCCGTACGGCGCGGCCGCCCCGCTCACGCACGAGGACGGGCGATGGACGCGCGGCGCAACTGCGCGGCGACGTCGACACGTCCGGCGGAGGCGCCGGACGGACGAGGGATGGGCACGAAGGACCCGGTCTCAGGAGGTCATGTCCGCGAGCCTGCCAAGCCCGGTGTGATCCGCGCAACAGGTTTTCCGCGGCCCGGTCGCGCAGGCCCCGGCGCCGCGCCCCCCGGCGTACGCCACGCCGTCGTAAAGCTTCGCCAAGGATTCGCCCGAACGGCGGGAACAATCATGCCGGGGCACCAGTTGCCCCCTCTGGAACCAACGGACGACCAGGAAGGCATCCCTTCCCGTGAGCAACATCCCCAGCGTCACCCTGAACGACGGCACGCAGATCCCGCAGCTCGGATTCGGCGTGTGGCAGGTGCCCGACGCCGAGGCCACCCCCGCGGTCCGCACCGCGATCGAGGCGGGCTACCGCTCCATCGACACCGCCGCGATCTACGAGAACGAGACCGGCACCGGCGCGGCCATCGCCGAGGCGCTCGCGGGCGGCCTCGCCCGCGAGGACCTCTACGTCACCACCAAGCTGTGGAACTCGGGCACCCGCGACTGGTCGGGCGAGCAGGGCCGCGACGCGGTGCTGCGCGAGTTCGACGCCTCCCTGGAGAAGCTCGGCCTCGACTACATCGACCTGTACCTGATCCACTGGCCGCGCCCGATGCACGGCACCTTCCTGAACGTCTGGAAGGCCATGGAGCAGCTGAAGGAGGGCGGCCGGGTCAAGTCGATCGGCGTCTCCAACTTCGGCCCCGAGCAGCTGACCCGCCTGCTGGACGAGGCCTCGGTCGTCCCGGCCCTCAACCAGGTCGAGCTGCACCCGTACTTCCCTCAGGAGGAGCTGCGGGCCTTCCACGCCCAGCACGGCATCGCCACCGAGGCGTGGAGCCCGCTGGGCCAGGGCGGGGAGCTGCTGGCCGAGCCCGCGCTGGCGAAGATCGCCGAGAAGCACGGCCGCACGGTCGCCCAGGTGGTGCTCCGCTGGCACCTGCAGAGCGGCGTGATCGCCATCCCGAAGTCGGTCACCCCGTCCCGCATCCGGGAGAACCTCGACGTCGCCGGCTTCGAGCTGGACGCCGAGGACCTCGCGGCGATCGCGGGTGTCGCCACCGGCAAGCGGATCGGCCCGGACCCGCAGGGGTTCGACTGGAACTGACGACGGTCGCGGGGGCGCCGCCCGAACCGGCCCGGCGCCCCCCACAACGACAGTCCGAAGAAATCTGACAGTCGATCATATGGAAGTACCGCCCGTTCCGATCAGGACGAGCGGTACTTCGGTGTGCCCGGATTCACCCGCGCCCACGGCCGGCCGATGTCGACGGCCGAGGACTTCAGAATCTTTGGTGAATCGTTTTGGCTGTTGTTACCAAAGCTTGGGCTAGAGCCTCGCCGCCTTGGCGATGAGCGCGAGCGCAGCCTCGTGCTCCTCCTCCGCCAGCGGCGCGAGCAGCAGCCGCTGGACCTCGGCCACCCCGGCGGCCGAGCGGTGCAACAGGTCCTGACCCGCCGGTGAGAGCGAGAGCAGGTTGCGCCGCCCGTCCGACGGGTCCCGCCGGCGCTGCACCAGACCGCGGCGCACCAACCGGCTGACCATCTCGGCCATCGTGGCCTTGTCCAGCGAGGCCAGCTCGCCGACCGTGCGCTGGTCCGCGCCCGGCTCCAGCTCCAGCGCGTCCAGCACGGCGAACTGCGGAGCCGTCAGCTCCGCCCCGACGTGCTCCGACCAGAGCTTGGTGTGCACCTGCTGGCCGACCCTGATCAGGTAGCCGATCGCCCGCTGGGCGTCCAGTATCGGCCGGGCGTCGGAGAAGACGGCCACCGCCGCGGGCTCCAGCCTGGCTATCTTGGCCATCACCCGGACGATCTCGACCTGCTCCTCGGGCGTGAGCGGCTCGAACAGCACCCGCTGGACGCGGACCACACCACCGGTGGCCTCGCGCACCGCCTGGGCGCCGCTCTGCGAGAGGGCGAGCAGCTTGCGCCGGCCGTCGGCCGGGTCACGCCTTCGCAGCACGAGGCCGCGGCGGACCAGCCGCGCGACCATCTCCGCCATCGTGGCCTTGTCGAGCGAGGCGCGCTCGCCGACCGTCCGCTGGTCCGCGCCCGGTTCGAGGGCGAGCACCAGCAGGACCGCGAACTGCGGAGCCGTGAGATCGGCTCCGACGTGCTCGGACCACAGACGGGTGTGGACCTGCTGCGCAACGCGAATGAGGTGTCCGGGCGACTGCTGCAGTCGCGCGGACACGCGGGTTGTCGGGATCTCCCCCAGCACCATGTATCCGTCCCGATGTCACACCCGGTGTGTGTGGGACACCCGGGTGGGGCAGTAACGGCGAGTGGGCGTCCAGCTATGAGGGAGGGCGCTCCAGCCGTGCAGCCGGTGGCTGCTGGCGGACACTATACAAACGGCGGGCCCTTGCTGGCAGGCAGGGGCGGATAGTAGACGCAGGTTCGGCAACATTGGCATATTTACGCGCTGCCACGCCCTTGCAGTAACCCGTTCTCAGCAGAAAGCCGACCGGTCGGTCCTTACCGACCGTCACCTGCGTCTCTCCACCCTGGCCGCCATCCCTACCCGCCGGTAGGGTGTGGGCACCCTCTCCGGGGGCACTCCCCGGAGGCACCCCCGAGAGAGACGAGAGCGAGCATGACCGAGCAGAGCACCGCCCCCCGGGTCGCGGTCGTCACCGGCGCCGCCCGCGGGCTGGGCGCCGCCACCGCCGTGCGGCTGGCCGCCGACGGCTACGCGGTCGCGGTCCTGGACCTGGACGAGGCGGCCGGCAAGGACACCGTCGACCGGATCACGGCCGCCGGCGGGCGGGCCCTGGCCGTCGGCGCCGACGTCTCGGACGCCGAGCAGGTCCAGGCCGCCGTCGACCGGGTGGTCGCCGAGCTCGGCGCCCCCGTCGTACTGGTCAACAACGCGGGCGTGCTCCGCGACAACCTCCTCTTCAAGATGTCCGAGTCCGACTGGGACACGGTCATGAACGTTCACCTGCGCGGCGCCTTCCTGATGACCCGCGCGGTGCAGAAGCACATGGTGGACGCCGGTTTCGGCCGCATCGTCAACCTGTCCTCCTCGTCCGCCCAGGGCAACCGCGGTCAGGCCAACTACTCCGCCGCCAAGGCCGGCCTGCAGGGCTTCACCAAGACTTTGGCCATCGAGCTGGGCAAGTTCGGCATCACGGCCAACGCCGTCGCTCCCGGCTTCATCGCCACGGACATGACCGCGGCCACCGCAGCCCGGGTCGGCATGGACTTCGAGGACTTCAAGCGGGCCGCGGCCTCCCAGATCCCGGTCCAGCGGGTCGGCGAGCCGGAGGACGTCGCCAACACCATCTCCTTCCTCGCCGGCGAGGGCGCCGGCTTCGTCTCCGGCCAGGTGATCTACGTCGCGGGCGGCCCCCTCGACTGAGCACGGAACCTACACAGGGTTACCACGGAGTGGGAAGCCGGGCCGACCGGCCTCCCGCTCCGTTTTCTTTACCGGGGCTTTTGCAGAATCATTCGAAGACCACACGGGCATTCGATCCCGGAATACTGGAAATCACTCCCCGGGTCACCCGCGGGTGACCTAATTGTCGATTTCCCGGGAAAATGACAATTTGCTCCGGGATACTCCCGGTCGGGTGGGTATGGTCACCCTCGTGCAATCCAGAAGTACCGCCGCTCGCATTCCGCGGCAGGAGCCGGAACACCGCACCGACGACCGCAGGGAACTCCCGGCCCCCGACCGCGCCCCGGCCCGCTCGCCCGGCCCGACCCGCTCCGGTCTGACCGGACCCGGCCTCACCGGACCCGACCCGACCGCCCGCGACCGCGGCGAGCCCGGCTGGCCCCCGATGAGCCGCCGCCGGGCCGCCCTGTTCGCCGGGACCTTCGCGGTCTACCTGCTGGTGCTGGCCGGGGTGCTGCTCAACACCGACCTGGTCGACCTCGACTGGTCGGTCCGCCTGCTGCGCCCGTACGAGCGGTGGCCCAGCCTGGAGCCGGTGCTCAACGCCTGGGTGGTGGTCGGCCAGCGCGGGCCCAGCGCCATCGCCGCCTTCGCCTGGCTGCTCTGGCGCGCCCGCCGGCTCGGCCGGCTGCGACCGCTGCTGGTGATGGGCGTCGCCCTGCTGCTGC
Source organism: Kitasatospora sp. NPDC059648 (assembly GCF_042734825.1). Classification (NCBI taxonomy): domain Bacteria; kingdom Bacillati; phylum Actinomycetota; class Actinomycetes; order Kitasatosporales; family Streptomycetaceae; genus Kitasatospora; species Kitasatospora sp. NPDC059648. Next base: position 40,844 of record NZ_JBHWDU010000009.1, read on the forward strand.
TCAACATCACGGTAGGCGCGGTCAAGATCGTCACCGGCCGGCTCGGTCCGCACTACGCCCAGTACGTCGGCTCTCCCGAGCTGTTCTCCGGCGGCACCATCTTCCCCTCCGGCCACACCGCCAACGCCGTGGTCACCTGGGGCGTGCTCGCCTACCTCGCCGTCCGCTGGCGGCGCACCGGCGCGGCGGTCGCCGCCGCCACCGCCTGCTCGATCGGCCTGACCACCGTCTACCTGGGCACCCACTGGGTCTCCGACGTGCTGGCCGGCTGGGCCGCCGGGCTGCTGGTACTGCTCTCCCTGCCGCTGCTGGAACCGCTGGTCGCCGTCGCCGAGCAGCGCCTCCACCGACGGTTCGCGCGCTGAGCCCGACCGCCCGGGAGCGCCTATCCCTCCCAGCTGCGCTCGACCACACCGTCCCGCACCGCGAGGTTGAGCCGCCCCTCCCGGTACTCCATGGTGATCAGCTGGCCCGGCTCCAGCACCCGGGCCGAGGCCCAGCCGTGCCGCCGGGCCAGCTCCCGGGCCCGCTCGATCCGCAGCCCCGCGTACCCCTCGGCGTCCTCGCCCGCCGTGCCCGCCCCCGCGGCGTCCGCCCCCGTCATCGCGCCTCCCCGGCTCTCCCCCTCGGACGTACGCTGGAATCGTAGCCCCCACCCGCGCGGCCCGGAGGTGAACGGCGATGCGCACCACCACCCAGCGACGTTGGCGCAGCGGCACGGAGCCCGCCACCGCCCGCAGCGACCTCAAGCTCCGCTATCTGCTCGCGCTGACCTTCACCCCGCTGTTCGCGCTGGGGACGGTGGGCTTCGCGCTCTGGGCGGCCTCCTCGCCGGTGAACGGTGCGCCCAGCCGGGGCACCCTGACCGGTTTCGCGATCGCCCTCGGGCTGATCACCCTGTTCGCCGTCGTCGACCTCGTGGTGGTCATCCGGCGCCGCCGGACCGAGCTCTGACGCGGTGTCTCCCCCGGAGTGGGGGGGGGGGGCGGCCCGCCGCCCCCCCCCCCCCCCCCCCCCCGGGGGCCCCCCCCGGGGTGAAACACGGGCGGGCCGAGGGCCCCCCCCCCCCCCGAGCCCACACGAGA
>NZ_JBHWDU010000009.1:41938-161389 GCF_042734825.1 Kitasatospora sp. NPDC059648
CGTCTCTTATCTCGTGTGGGTAAAGGCGACCCCGGTCACCTTGCTTTTCGGGTTTTACCCCCCGGGTGTGGCTTTGGGCCCCCCACCTTTACCCACTCCCCGCCGGACTACCGGTTGCCCACCGCCTGTTTCACCAGGGTCCGGCCGAAGTCCCACACCAGGCCGTTACCCCGGTGGGCCTCGTCCATGATCTCGGTGAAGGCGTCGAGGAACCGGTCCACGTCCCGGTCGGTGATGATCAGCGGTGGAATCAGTTTGATCACTTCCAGGTGGTCACCGGACACCTGGGTCAGGATCCGGTGCCGCTGGAGCAGCGGGACGACCACCATCTGCGCGAACAGCCCCTTGCGCGCCGCCTGGAGGGCCGTCCAGCCGGTGCGCAGCTTCAGCGACCTGGGCCGGCCGAACTCGATGCCGATCATCAGCCCGCGGCCGCGCACCTCGGCGAGCAGCTCGTACCGGTCGATCAGCGCGGTGAGCCGCTCGCGGAACCGGTCGCCGACCTGCCGGGCGTTCTCCACCACCTTCTCCTCGCGCATCACCTCCAGGGTCGCCAGCCCGGCGGCCATCGCCTGGGCGTTGGACCCGAAGCTGGCCGAGTGCACCAGCACCCGGTCCATCGAGGAGTACACCTTCTCGAAGACCCAGCCCTTGCCGAGCGTCGCCCCGATCGGCACGTACCCGCCGGAGAGCGCCTTGGCCGCGCACACCAGGTCGGGCAGCACGCCCTCCTCATGCTGGTACGCGAAGAACTCGCCGGTGCGGCCGATCCCGGTCTGCACCTCGTCGCAGATCAGCAGCGCCTTGTGCTCGTGCAGCAGCGCCTGGGCGGCCCGCAGCCAGCCGGGCGGCGGCGCCTGGACGCCCTTGCCCTGGATCGGCTCCACGATCAGCGCCGCGACGTCCCCGCGCTTCAGCTCCTTGGCCAGCGCCCCGAGGTCGCCGAGCGGGATGGCGGTGTCCGGCAGCAACGGGTCGAAGCCCTTGCGGAAGCCGCCCTCGCCGTTGACCGACAGCGAGCCGGTGGTCAGCCCGTGGAAGGCGTGGTCGGCGTAGAGCACGCGCTTGCGGCCGGTGGCGTACCGGGCGAACTTCAGGGCGGTCTCCACCGCTTCGGTGCCGCTGTTGCCGAAGAACACCCGGTCCAGCCCGGGCGCGAGGGAGAGCAGCCGCTCGGCCAGCAGTCCGGGCAGCGGCGAGCAGTCGAAGCGGACCAGGTCCGGCAGGTCCAGGTCCATCACCTGCTGGACCGCCGAGCGCACCGCCGGGTGGTGCCGGCCGAGCGCGAAGATGCCGAAGCCGGCCAGCATGTCGAGGTACTCGTTGCCCTCGGCGTCGTAGAAGTACTGCCCCTGCGCGCGCTCGTAGTACTTGTCGAAGCCGATGGTGCGCAGCATCCGCGGCAGCTGGGGGTTGAGGTAGCGGCTGTGCAACTCGTAGCGTTCGCGGCCGCGTTCGGCGAGGAGGGCGGCGAGGTCGAAGGCGGGGCGGTCTGGTTCAGCCGGCATGGCGCGGGTTCGCTCCTCGGGTCGGTAGCAGGTTCTTGGCGAAGACGGCGGTCTGGGCCGCGACCCCGGTGCCGGTCAGGCCGGTCTCCTCCATGATCTCGCCGCGCGCGGCGTGGCCGAGGAACTCCTGCGGCAGGCCGAGCACCCGCACCGGGACGTCCACGTCGGCATCGCGCAGCGCCTGGGAGACGGCCGAACCCACGCCGCCGGTACGCCCGTTGTCCTCGACGGTGACCACCAGCCGGTGGGTGGCGGCGAGTTCGGGCAGCGCCGGGTCGACCGGCTTGACCCAGCGCGGGTCCACCACGGTCGCGGTGAAGCCCTCGGCGAGCAGCAGCCGGGCGGCGTCCAGGCAGGCGGAGGCGGTGCTGCCGACGGCCACCAGCAGGATCTCCGGCGCCGGTCCGGTGCGCAGCAGCACGTCCGTCCCGCCGATCCGCTCGGCCGCCGGGACGGTCGCGCCGACGTTCCCCTTGGGGAAGCGGACCACGGTCGGCGCGTCCTCGACCTCGACGGCCTCGCGCAGCTGGGCCCGCAGCTGCTCGGCGTCGCGCGGCGCGGCGAGCCGCAGTCCGGGGACGACCTGGAGGATCGACATGTCCCACATGCCGTTGTGCGAGGCCCCGTCCGAGCCGGTCACCCCGGAGCGGTCCAGCACGAAGGTGACGCCCAGCCTGTGCAGGGCGACGTCCATCAGGACCTGGTCGAAGGCCCGGTTCAGGAAGGTCGAGTACACCGCCACCACCGGGTGCAGCCCGCCGATGGCCAGGCCGGCCGCGCTGGTGACGGCGTGCTGTTCGGCGATCCCGACGTCGAAGGTCCGGTCCGGGTAGGCCCTGGCGAACGGCTCCAGCCCGACGGGCTGGAGCATCGCGGCGGTGATCGCCACCAGGTCGGGCCGCTCGGCGCCGAGCGCGACCAGCTCCTCCCCGAACACCGAGGTCCAGGGGATCCCGGCGCTGGGCGAGATCGGCAGGCAGGTGTACGGGTCGATCGGGTTGACGGCGTGGAAGCGGTCCGCCTCGTCCTGCTCGGCGGGCGGGTAACCGCGCCCCTTGACGGTCAGGCAGTGCACGATGACCGGTCCGCCGAAGTTGCGGGCCCGCCTCAGCGCCTGTTCCACCGCGCCCACGTCGTGGCCGTCGATCGGCCCGAGGTACTTCAGCCCGAGGTCCTCGAACATGCCCTGCGGGGCGAAGGCGTCCTTGAAGCCCTTCTTGGCCCCGTGCAGTGCGTCGAAGAGCGGCTGCCCGACCAGCGGGGTGCGCTGCAGCGCCTCCTTGCCGAGGGCGAGGAAGCGCTCGTAGCCCTGGGTGGTGCGCAGGGTGGCCAGGTGGTGGGCGAGCCCGCCGATCGTCCTGGCGTAGGAGCGCTCGTTGTCGTTGACGACGATGACCAGCGGCCGGTCCTTGGCGTCGGCGATGTTGTTGAGCGCCTCCCAGGCGAGCCCGCCGGTGAGCGCGCCGTCGCCGATCACCGCGACGGTGTGCCGGTCGTGCTGGCCGAGCAGCTGGGCCGCCTTGGCCAGCCCGTCGGCGTAGGAGAGGGCGGTGGAGGCGTGCGAGTTCTCGACCAGGTCGTGCTCGGACTCGGCCCGTGAGGGGTAGCCGGACAGCCCGTCCTTCATCCGCAGCCGGGAGAAGTCCTGGCGTCCGGTGAGCAGCTTGTGGACGTAGCTCTGGTGGCCCGTGTCGAAGACGATCCGGTCGTACGGCGAGTCGAAGACCCGGTGCAGCGCGATAGTGAGCTCCACCACGCCGAGGTTGGGCCCGAGGTGGCCGCCGGTGCGGGTGACGGCGTCGATCAGGAAGTCGCGGATCTCGTCGGCGAGCAGCGGCAGTTCGGACGCGGGGAGCTTTCGCAGTTCGGCCGGGGACGTGACGCGGGAGAGCAGTGACATGGGTACACCTCACGACTCGGAGCGGTGCGGTGGTGCCTGCGCCCGGAGGCGGCGGGGCCGGCCCGGGCACGGTGGCCCGGGCCGGACGGGAACTCGGGGCGGTACTGCTGTCGGACCCGGGCGTCGCGGGCCCGGCCTCAGTGCCCGCGGCTGGAGCTGACGGTCTCGGTGATCGCGCGCAGCGACTGCTGGAGCGAGCCCATGGTCGCGAGGACGGCGGTCGGCTCGTAACCGCAGTGGGCCATGCAGTTCTCGCAGCGCGGGTCCTTGCCGCGCCCGTACTTGCTCCAGTCGGTCTTCTCGACCAGTTCGCGGTACGTCGGCACGTAACCGTCGGCCATCAGGTAGCAGGGGCGCTGCCAGCCGAACAGCGAGTAGTTGGGGATGCCCCAGGGGGTGCACTCGAAGTCGGCCTTGCCCTCCAGGAAGTCGAGGAAGAGCGGGCTGTGGTTGAGGCGCCAGCGCTTGCGGTTGCCGCCGGCGAAGGCCTTGCGGAAGAGTTCCCTGGTCTGCTCGACGCCGAGGAAGTGCTCCTGGTCGGGGGCCTTCTCGTAGGCGTAGGCCGGGGAGATCATCATCTCGTCGACCTTCAGCTCGTCGTTGAGGTAGTCGAGGACGTCGATGACGGTCTGCGGGGTGTCGGTGTTGAAGAAGGTGCTGTTGGTGGTCACCCGGAAGCCGCGCCGCTTGGCCTCCTTGATCGCCGCCACCGCCTCGTCGAAGGTGCCCTCCTTGGCCACCGACTCGTCGTGCCGCTCCCGCAGGCCGTCGATGTGCACGGCGAAGGTGAAGTAGGGCGAGGGCTTGAACTTGTCCATCTTCTTGCGCAGCAGCAGCGCGTTGGTGCAGAGGAAGACGTACTTGCGGCGCTCGACCAGCTGCCGGACGATCTCGTCGATCTGCGGGTGCATCAGCGGCTCGCCGCCGGCGATCGAGACCATCGGGGCACCGGACTCCAGGACCGCTCCGACCGCCTGGGCGACGGGCATCCGCTGCTTGAGCACGCCCGCCGGGTGCTGGATCTTGCCACAGCCCTCGCAGGCGAGGTTGCAGGCGAACAGCGGCTCCAGCTCGACGATCAGCGGGAACTTGTCCCGTCGCTTGAGCAGCTTCTGCTGCATCAGGTAGGTGCCGACCCGCACGGTCTGGCGCAACGGCATGGCCATGGCTAGCTCGCCTCCTGGGGGAGCGTCGAGGATGTGGGGTGGTTCAGGTCTGCGGAGCCGTCGCCGGGCTCCTGCCGGTACCAGTCGACCAGGGCGGGTACCGTCGCCCGGAGGGTCCGCCAGGCGCGCACCCCGGCGGGCAGGGTGCCGGGGCGCAGCAGTTCGTGCTCGGGGGTGTCGACCACCACCCGCAGCACCGCGACGGGCAGGGCCGGGCGCACCTCCCGCAGCGCGGCGAGCACGGCGGCGGCCTCCATGTCGACGGCGAGCGCGCCCAGGCGGTGCAGGGCGCGCCGTTCGATGCCGCGCACCACGTGGTCGGCGGTGTGGTGCACCCCGGTGCGCACGGTCAGGCCCTGCTCCTTGAGCGCCCGGGCCAGCTCCGGCCCGGAGTCGACCGGGTAGAGGTGGCCCTCGGCGTCGCGCACGCCGTCGGCGACCACCACGTCGCCCGGTGCCACGCCCGGCCCGACGGCGGCACCGAAGCCCGCCACCACGACCGCGCCGTAGCTGCCCGGGGCGGAGCCGAGCAGCCGGCGGACGGCCGTCCCGGCACGCCGCCGGCCGACCCCGGTGCGCACCAGCACCGGGGACCCGCCGGCCGCGCCGCGCCAGTCTCCACCGCGCAGGGCCCACACCTCGGGACCCAGCGCGCAGAGCACCAGCAGGGGTGCGGTGGTCACCGCGCCGCCCCGATCGCCGGGGCACCGCCGGGCTTCACCATGCCGGGGGCGCCGTTGAGGTAGCGGCCGAGCGCGGTGACCGGGAAGACCAGCCGGTACAGGTGGTAGTTGATGGAGAAGTCCCAGGGGAATCCGGTGCCGGTGAACTGCGGCTCGTCCCAGGTCCCTTCGGGCAGCTGGGTGCGCACCAGCCACTCCACGCCGCGCTCCACCGCCGGGTTGGCCCGGCCGTCCGGGCCCTCGCCGGCCGCGAGCAGCGCCATCAGGGCCCAGGCGGTCTGCGAGGCGGTGGAGTCGCCGCGCCCGGCCCAGCGCGCCGGGTCCTCGTAGGAGCGCATGTCCTCGCCCCAGCCGCCGTCGGTGTTCTGCCGGTCCTCCAGCCAGCGCACCGCCCGGCGGATCGCCGGGTGCTCGTCCGGGACCCCGGCCGCGACCAGGGCGGGCAGCACCGAGCCGGTGCCGTAGATGTAGTTGGTGCCCCAGCGGCCGAACCAGGAGCCGTCCGCCTCCTGGTTGCGAAGCAGCCACTCGATGCCGCGCCGGGTCCGCGGGTCGCGGGCCCGGCCGGTCTCGGCGAGCATCTCCACCACGTGGGCGGTGACGTCGGCGGACGGCGGGTCGACCACCTCGCCGAAGTCGCAGAACGGCAGCTTGTTCGGCAGCAGGCTGGTGTTGTCGACGTCGAAGGCGCCCCAGGCGCCGTTCTTGGACTGCATGCCGAGGTTCCACAGCACGCCCCGGTCCACCGCCGCCTCGACCCTGGCCGGGTCGGGGTGGGCGACCCGGCGCAGCGCGAGCACCACCTCGGCGGTGTCGTCGATGTCGGGGTAGGTGTCGTTCTCGAACTCGAAGGCCCAGCCGCCGGCCGGCAGCGAGGGCCGCTGGACCGACCAGTCGCCGCGCTTGCGGATCTCCTCGCCGAGCATCCAGTCGACGGCGGAGACCAGCGCCGGGTGGTCGGCCGGGACCCCGGCGTCGACCAGCGCGATGGTGGCCAGGCAGGTGTCCCAGACCGGGGACTGGCAGGCCTCCATCCAGCGCATGCCGTCCTCGGTGTGCACGGTGAAGCGGTCGAAGGAGGAGAGCCCGGCCTTCATCACCGGGTGCTCCAGCTCGTAGCCCTCCAGGTGCAGGGCGATCAGCGAGTAGACCGCCGGAGGCTGGATGCCGCCCCAGCAGCCGTCCGCCTCCTGCCGCTCGACGATCCAGCGGCAGGCCTGGGCGACGGCGAGCCGGCGCAGCGGCCGGAAGGCCCGGTGGTGGTAGGCGTGCAGCACCTTGTCCAGGCGCTCGAACAGGCCGTCCCAGCTGGTGGCGGGGGCGAGCGGCCGGTGGGGGTACGGGTCGTCCGGGTCGGTGTGCAGCTCGGTGAGCGCGAAGGGGGCGGGACGGACCGGGCGGTGGGCCGAGACGACGGTCAACGGGACGATGGTCTGGCGGGCCCAGCAGCCGAAGGCGTAGATGTTCAGCGGCAGCCACTTGGGCAGGAAGATGATCTCGGGCGGCATCTCGGGCAGCCGCTCCCAGGGCCACCAGCCGAAGAGCGCGAGCCAGATCCGGGTGAACACCCGGGCGGCCGCGATGCCCCCGGCGGAGCGGACGTACCGCGCGGCGGCCAGCATGTGCGGGGCGTTCGGGTCGTCGCCGGCGAGCTTGAGGGCGACGTACGCCTCGACGGTGGTGGACAGTTCGGCCGGCCCGCCGTGGAAGGTGGCCCAGGTGCCGTCCTCCCGCTGCTGGGAGCGGATCCACTCGGCGGTGGCCCGGGTCTGCTCCTCCGTCCGGATGCCCAGGAACTGGCGGAGCAGTAAGTCCTCCGCGTCCATGGTGACGTTGGTCTCCAGGTCGCCCTTCCACCAGCCTTCGGAGGACTGCAGCGAGAGCAGGTGGATGGTGGCGCGCGCCAGGGCCTCGCGCGCGTCGCCGGGCTGCCGGTCAGCCTCACCGGACGGCCGCGGCCGGTCGGTGTCCTCGGGCTGCCACCGCCCCGCACCCAACAGGGCCGGGGGGTGGTCGCCCACCGCGACCGGCTCGGAATCGTACTCAGGGTCGAGCCGGCCGTCCGCGGTTGCTGTCAACGTAACGTCACCTCTCTCGTACCACCACGAATTCGGCGAGTGCGACGAAGTGCTCGCGCACCGCGTCGGACATGGGCACCTCGTCCAGGGCGGCGAGGGCAGTCGTGTGCTGGCGGCGGGCCTCCTCCCGGGTCCAGGCCCGGCCGCCGGCCGCCTCGATCAACGCGGCCCGGGCGGCGAGCTCGGGCTCGCTCTCCTCGCCCCGGCCCTTCGGGTCCGCGAGCTCCTCGGCGAGCCGGCGCGAGGCGGCCCCGCCCTCGGCGAGCGCGGCGGCGACCGGCAGGGACTTCTTGCGCTGGCGCAGGTCGCCCCAGTGCGGCTTGCCGGTGACCTCGGTCGCGCCCCAGATGCCGAGCAGGTCGTCCACCGCCTGGAAGGCCAGGCCCAGGTGGTGGCCGTAGCGCTGGAGCGCGCCGGAGACCTTGTCGTCGGCCCCGGCCAGAACGGCGCCGATCGCCGAGGCGGCGGCCAGCAGGGCCGCCGTCTTCCCGCCCTCCATCTCCAGGCACTCGGCGACGGTGACGCTGTCGCGCTGTTCGAAGGCGACGTCCATGGCCTGGCCGTCGATCAGGCGGCGGGTCGCCGTGGTGAGCAGCCGGACGGCGCGCGCGGCGTCGGCGGGGCTGGTGCCGCCGGTGTCCCCGGCGTCGAGCAGCACCTCCGTGCCGAGCGTCGCGAGGGCGTCACCGACCAGGATCGCCTGGGCCGGACCGAAGACCGTCCAGGCGGTGGCCCGGTGCCGTCGGGTCTCGTCACCGTCCATCAGATCATCATGGAGCAGGGAGAAGTTGTGCACCAGTTCAACAGCCACCCCACCGGGCACGCCCACCTCGGCCGCCGCACCCGCGGCCTGGGCCGAGAGCAGCGCCAGCGCCGGGCGCACGGCCTTGCCGCCGTCCCCCTCCACCGGCGTGCCGTCCCGGTCGATCCAGCCGAAGTGGTACGCCGCGACGGTGTCCATCGGTGCGGCCAGACGGGCGACGGTGGCCCGTAGCGGCGGGGTGCAGAGCGTACGGCTGCGGGCGAGCAGCTCCGGCACCGAGACCGGTTCGGCGTGTGCCGTGCCTCCGACGGCGAAGCCGGTGCGTGACTCCACGTGCGTTCCCTCTCCCTCGTGGTGCCGGACCGCACGGGGCGGCCGGGTGCTGTCGGTGCGGCTGGTGTCGATGCCGGTGCGGACGATGCGGGTGCTGTCGGTGCCAATGGTGGCGGAGCGAACGGTGTCCGTACGGCCGATGGGGCCGACGGTACGCCCGTGGGCTCTGGCGGGCTCCCCGGCGACGGGGCCCGCCGTCACCTGGGCCACCGCCCGTCGCCCCGGTCCACCGGCGCCCGGGCACCGGCCGCGGCCAGCGCGGCGTCGGCCGCGGCGTGGCCGCTGCGCACGGCGCCCTCCATGGTCGCGGGCCAGCCGGTGGCGGTCCACGCGCCGGCCAGCAGCAGGCCGGGGACGCCGGTCGCGGCTCCGGGGCGCAGCTCGGCGCTGCCGGGTGCCCCGTCGAAGGTGGCGGTGCGCTCCCGGGTGACGAAGAAGTCCAGCACCTCGGCGCCCGCGGCGGCCGGGAGCAGCCGGGCCAGCTCGGGCAGGTAGCGGCGGCGCAGCTCGGCCACCGGCAGGTCGATCTCGTCCCGGACGGCGGACTGCGAGAGCGCCAGGTACTGGGCGCAGGGGTGGGCGCGGCCCAGCCCGGTACCGGCCAGGCCGGAGTGGGTGGTGCGGTCGAAGACCCACTGGACCGGGGTGCCGAGCGCGGCGAAGAACGGCCGGCGCAGCACCTTGCGGTCGTAGACCACGTGCACGTTGAGGATCGGTGTGGTGCCGAACTCCGCCAGCCGCTCCTGCCCGGGGACGGCGCCGGGCGGCAGCAGGGCGGCCGCGGTGTCCTGGGCGCCGGCCAGCACGACGGTGTCGGCGGTGAGCAGCTGCCCGTCCTCCAGCCGGACGGCGTGCTGGGGCGCGGCGGGCTTGAGTTCCGCGACCCGGGCGCGCAGCAGCACCCGCACGCCGGCGCGTTCCAGCTCGGCGAGCGCCCGGTCGTGGTGGATCACGCCGAGCGGAACGGCGGGGACGCCGATGTCAGAGGCCCCCGGGTCGGAGAGCAGGCCGGTCTTGAACACCATCGCGGCGAGCGCCAGCGACACCTCGTCGGCCCGGGCGTTCAGGGTGGCGACGCCGACCAGGTCCCAGAGCGCGGCGGTGGTGGCGGCGTTCTGACCGTTGCGGCGCAGCCACTCGCCGAAGGAGAGCCGGTCCAGCGCCGGGTCGGCGAGGTCCAGGCCCTTCAGGGCGAGCGCGCCCCGGACCACCCGCGCGCGGTCGGCCGGCGACAGGTGCGGGTAGCGGGCGAGGCTGCCGGCCAGGTGCAGCGGAACGGGCAGGCCGGCCCGGCGCAGCCGGCCCAGCGTGCGCACCGGGGCGTGCTCGGGGCCGGTGACGGAGAGCACCGGGACGTCCAGGCGGTCCTGGAGGTGGGTCATCCGGGCGGCGCCGAGGCGCTCCAGCAGTCCGCGGTAGGCGGTGCAGCAGCGCAGGAAGACGTGCTGGCCGTTGTCGACGGTCAGCTCGCCGCGCTGGAAGGAGAACGCCAGGCCGCCGAGCCGGGGGCGCCCCTCGGCCAGGGTGACGTCATGGCCGGCCTCGGCCAGTCGCAGTGCGGCGGTGATCCCCGCCAGGCCGCCGCCGACCACGACGGCGGCCGGGCGCGCGGCAACGGCTCGCCCGGTCATCGGCCCTCCCCCTCGCTGGACCGCCCGGTGGCGGTCGGTGTGGCCGGCGTGCTGGCGGCCGGCACTGTCGTGGTCAGCATCGTGGTCAACGCGGCTCTGCCCGGATGTGATTCCCCGCTGACACAGCGTGACAGAACCGTGGCGAGAATCAAGAACGCCCCCCGGCGAGCCCGGAAAGCGCGACGTACGCCTTCTCCCAGCCCGGCAGCGAGACCCGGCCGCGCAGCACCGACTCGGGATCGGCGGCGATCCGGCCGAGCAGCCGGTGGTAGATCCCGGCCATCGCCGCGGTGCAGGCGCGGCTGCGGCGGTCGAGCATGGGCAGCAGCCGCAGTCCCTCCTCGAAGGCGGCCTGGGCGCGGGCGGCCTCGAAGGCCACCAGTCCGGTGAAGTCTGCGCCGACCGGCGGCTTGGACAGCGCGAAGCCCTGCTCGCAGCCGAACCGGACCAGGTCCTCGGTGGGCAGGTAGGTGCGGCCGTTCAGGGCGTCCTCACGCAGGTCGCGCAGGATGTTGGTGAGCTGCAGGGCCAGGCCCAGGGTGTCCGCGTAGCGCGCCCCGCGCTCCGGGTCCTCGCAGCCGTAGACGCCGAGCGAGAGCCGGCCGATGGCGCCGGCCACGCAGCGGCAGTAGACCTTCAGCTCCTCGTACGTCTGGTACTCGGCGCCCTTGAGGTCCATCTCCACGCCGTCGATCAGCTCGTCGAAGCCGCCGAGCGGGATCGGGAAGCGCCGGGCCGCGTCGGCCAGGGCGACCTTGATCGGGTCGGTGTCGTCCTCCGCGACCGTCCCGGAGCGGACCTCGTCCACCAGTTCCCGGGTGCGCACCAGCGCCTCGGCCTTGCGGTCGGCCGGGAGGTCGCCGTCGCCGATGTCGTCCACCCGGCGGGCCAGCGCGTACAGGGCCGACATGGCCAGCCGCTTGGGTTCGGGCAGCAGCCGGATGCCGTAGCTGAAGTTGCGCGCCTGCAGTCCGGTGACTGCCTCGCAGTACCGGTACGCCGCCATGACCTGGGCCGACGCCAGTGGTGATGCCGCCACTCGGGCGTTCACCTTCCCTTCGCGAAGATGGCCGCCGCCTTCACTGCGAGGCGACGCTTGTCCGGCTTCGCCTGCCGGGCGAGCACGTCGTACCCGGCGTCCTCGACGGCCGCCAGGGCCGCGTAGCCGCCTGCGGTGAATCCCGCCAGGAGCAGTCGAAGCCTCCCCCGAACCGTACCTACCAATGGTGCGCCGCGGTCGAGCAGGGTGCGGGCACGTTCGGCCTCGAAGGCGATCAGTTCCCGAACCGCTGCGGTCGCCCGGGGGGCGGCGAGCTCCTCCTCGGTGACGCCGAAGCGTTCGAGGTCCTCGGTGGGGAGGTAGATCCGGCCGCGGGAGAGGTCCTCGGCCACGTCCTGCAGGTGTTCGACCACCTGGAGGGCGGTGCAGATCGCGTCGGAGAGGGCGATCCGCTCGGGGGTGGAGACGCCCGCGATGGCCAGCACCAGGCGGCCGACCGGGTCGGCGGAGAGCGTGCAGTAGCCGGCCAGGTCGTCGTAGGTGGGGTAGCGGGTGGTGGTCTGGTCCACCCGGTTGGCCTCGATCAGACGGCGGAACGGCTCGGGGGTCAGCCCGTGCCGGTCGACCAGCGGGACGAGTGCGGTCATCAGCGGGTGGCGGGGCGGTTCGGCATCCGCCGAGCGCAGGGCCGTCTCGAACGCCCGGTCGAGGTCGCGCTCCAGCCCGTCGAGCAGGGCGAGCCGGAAGGAGGCCTCCGCCGGGCTCGGCGGGCCGGACTGGGCCGAAGGGGTGGCGGGCGGCCGCCGCTCGACCCCGAGCAGGGCGGCGGTGGCGGCCGGGTCGGCCAGGTCGCCGTCGCCGGCGTCGTCGACCAGCCGCGCGAAGCCGTAGACGGCCATCAGGTCGTCGCGCCAGGCCGCGGGCAGGAAGAAGGGGGCGACCGGGAAGTTCTCCGCACCCGCCTTCTCCAGGGTCTGCCCCGCGGAGGGGTTCACCGGCGTATCTCTGGGCTGGGCCGAAGCCGACACTGCAGTCACTCCCCCGTTCTACACCGCTGGGTACCACCGGTCCGACTCGGACACGCGTCCGAGCGCGGGCGTCACGCACGGCACATCGCCCCCGCGCCCCCAGCCTGACACCACGCGACGCGCCCGAGAAGAGCGCCCCGCCCGGCGCACGGTGGCGCTCACCCTCGCGGGGACGGCCAGCCGGACTAGCGCCGGGCCGCATGCCGAAGGGCCGGCTCCGGAGTATTCCGGGGCCGGCCCTCGGGAGCCAGGGCTTTTCGGAGGCCGGGGGCTACGGGCGCTCGCCGCGCTCGTACCGGCCGACGACCTCGTCGGTCGGGCCGTCCATGACCAGCTCGCCCGCCTCGATCCAGATGGTCCGCTCGCAGACCTCGCGGATCGAGTTGTTGTCGTGGCTGACCAGGAAGACCGTACCGGCGGAGCCGCGCAGCTCGTCGATGCGCCGCTTGCTGCGCTGCTGGAAGGCCTGGTCGCCGGTGGCCAGCGCCTCGTCGATCAGCAGCACGTCGTGGGTCTTGGCGGCGGCGATCGAGAAGCGCAGCCGGGCGCCCATGCCGGAGGAGTAGGTGCGCATCGGCAGGGAGATGAAGTCGCCCTTGTCGTTGATCCCGGAGAAGTCGACGATCTCCTGGTAGCGCGCCTTCACCTGGGCCGGGGTCATGCCCATCGCCAGGCAGCCCAGGATGACGTTTCGCTCACCGGTGAGCTCGTTCATCAGGGCCGCGTTGACGCCCAGCAGCGAGGGCTGGCCGTTGGTGTAGATGCCGCCCTTCTCGGTCGGCAGCAGGCCCGCGATGGCGGCCAGCATGGTCGACTTGCCGGAGCCGTTGGAGCCGATCAGGCCGATCGCCTCGCCCTTGTACGCGGTGAAGCTGATGCCCTTCACCGCGTGCACCTCGCGCACGCCGGCCCCGCGCTTGCGGCTGAGGATGCGGCTCAGCGCCGAGGTGGCGCTGCCCTTGCCGGAGCCGGCGCCGTGCACCCGGTAGACGATGTGCACGTCGTCGACGACGACGGTGGGCTCGCGGGCCACGTTCACGGCCGCAACGGCGTCGCGCTTGCTCAGGTCGGTGTCAGCCACGGCCGTACTCCTCCTCGGCCTTCCAGAAGAAGACGTATCCGATGACGAACATGCCGACGCCCCAGGCCAGACCGTACGTCCACTGGTGCGGCGGGATGGTCTGGTGCGCGGCCTGGTGCTTGTTGTAGATGATCGGCGCGAAGGCGTGCCGGAGCAGGTCCATGTAGACCGAGGCCGGGTTGAGGGCCATGATCGTCTGGATGTAGTGCGGCCAGCTGGAGATCTTGTCCTGGATGCTGAACATCACGCCGGACAGGAACATCCAGGCACGCATCACGAACGGGATCAGCTGCGAGATGTCGCTGGTCTTGGAACCGATCCTGGCGAAGATCAGCGAGACGCCGGTGTTGAACAGGGTCTGCAGGAACAGCGCCGGGATGATCAGCAGCCAGGTCTTGCCCGGCGTGATGCCGGCCGCCAGCACGGTGATGACCAGCACGATCATCGAGATCAGCAGCTGCTGGAGCTGGATCACGGTGAAGGCGATCGGCAGGCTGGCGCGCGGGAAGTGCAGCGCGCGGATCAGGCCGAGGTTGTCCGAGATCGCCCGGGTGCCGGACTGCACCGCGTTCTGGGTGAACTGGAAGATGAAGACGCCGATGCAGAGCCAGGCGATGTAGGTGTTCGGCGGGAAGTTGTCCTTGCTCTTCAGGATGACGCCGAAGACCAGGTAGAACACGCCGCAGTTGAGCAGCGGGGTCACGACCTGCCACAGCTGGCCCAGCTTGGCGTCGGTGTACTGCGCCACCAGGCGGGCGGTGGCGAAGGCCCAGACGAAGTGGCGCCGGGCCCAGAGCTGCTTGGTGTAGGAGAACAGGCTCGGCCGGGCACCGCTCACCGACAGACCGTACTTGTCCGCAAGCTGCTTGGGGGTCAGGCCCGCGTCCGCCCCCCTGGGGGCTGAGAGGCTGGCGGGTTCACTCACTGTCGACACATTCGTCCTTCACGCGGGATCGGTCGGGGCGGCCGGTCGGCGGGGGTCCGCCGGCCTTGCGCCGATGGGGATCCACTGGGATCACGGGGGTTGCGTCCGGTGTGTGGTCACCGGCCGCGGCGATCGATCACTCGATCCAATCAGATGATCGGAGGTCGGCCCATCCTGGTCAGTCGCCAGACGGTACGCCATCGCATGGGCTTCCGCGGACCGCAGGGTTCGCGGAAGCCCGCCCGGAATCCGCCCATCCAGGCCTTCAGCCCCTCCGCGGAGGGACGCCGGGCCAGGGTCAGCAGAAACCAGGTTCCCAGATAGAGAGGCACCAACGGGGCCGGAAGGTTCCGCCTCGCGAGCCAGACCCTGTTACGGGCCACGTTGTGGAAGTAGGCGGCGTGCCGGGCCGGCGACGTGGCGGGGTGGTGCAGCACGACGTCCGCCCGGTAGTCGATGGCCCAGCCGGCGTCCAGGGCGCGCCACGCGAGGTCGGTCTCCTCGTGGGCGTAGAAGAACTCGGCGGGCAGCTGCCCGGCCTGCTCGAAGACCTTGCAGCGCACGGCGCTGGCACCGCCCAGGAAGGTGGTCACCCGGGAGGAGCGCATCGGGTCGCTGGCGCGCAGCCGGGGCACGTGCCGGCGCTGGGTGACGCCGGTGTCCGGGTCCTCGATCCGGAAGGACACGATGCCCAGCTCCGGATCCGCGGTGAAGGCCTCGCGCAGCAGGCGGGCCGAGTCGGTGCGGGGCAGCAGGCCGTCGTCGTCCAGGAAGAGGACGGCGTCCACCTCCCGGCCGTCCGGCCCGAACAGCTCGATGCCGACGTTGCGCCCGCCCGGGATGCCGAGGTTCTCCGGCAGTTCGACGGTGCGCACGCCCTCGGGCAGCGGGGGCAGCTTGACGCCCTGGCCGACCACGGCGAACTCGACCGCCGGGCCCTCCTGGGCGCGGACGGACTCGATCAGGGCGTTGAGCTCGGCGGGCCGGTTGCCCATGGTGATGATGACGACGCCGAGGCGGAAGCTCTCCGCGGTGGTGGCTGTGTTCATCGAGGAAGTGGTCATCGGAGCCTGCTCGAAAGGACGATGCTCAGCAGGTGCAGGACGGTCTGGAGCATGGCGATGGCCGCCAGCACCACGACCGCGAGCCGGGTGAGGAACAGCCCGCCGTGCACGGCGTCGCCGATCCCGGCCGCCAGGATGAACAGCGAGGCCTCGACCGCGCCGACCAGGCGGTGGAACTTCAGGAAGGAGGCCGCCCGGCGGGCCTTGGCCACCGAGGAGGAGCGCGGCACGGAGGCGCTGTCCTCGACCGCCGTCATACCGCTGCGGGCCCGGGCCACGTCCACCAGGTCCGTCTCGGACTTGATCAGGATCGCGCCGAGCGCGGCCAGCGTGCCCAGGAACGCCCACTCCCAGTGGGAGCCGTGGCCCTCGCGGTGCAGCAGGTCGGTGGCGCGCAGGCCGAGGCCGGTCAGCAGGGCCGCCTCGGACATGTAGTGGCCGACCCGGTCCAGGTAGACGCCGGTGAGCGAGGTCTGTCGGCGCCAGCGGGCCACCTCGCCGTCCACGCAGTCCAGCAGCAGGTAGACCTGGATCAGCAGGGCGCCCAGGACCGCGCCGGTGATGCCCGGCACGACCAGCGCGGCACCGGCCAGGATGCCGGTGAGCATCATCAGGTAGGTCAGGCCGTTGGGCGTGATCGCCGTCATGGTGGACAGCACGCGGGTGATCCGCAGCGAGATCTTCCGCATGTACAGGCGCCCGGCCCAGTGCTCGGCGCTGCGGCGCTGGAGCATGCCCTCCGGGTGGATCACCGCGCGCAGTTCCTCGATCGAGGGCCGGCGGGTCAGGTCCACCGGGGGCCGCTCGGCGCCCGCGGTGGAGGGGTCAGCTGTTGACGGCTTGGACATAGTCGGCGTACGCGTCCCTGATTGCGGAAGGGGAGAGGTCGAGGTGTTCCAGGATGGTGTAGCGGCCCGGGCGGGTGTTCGGAGCGTAGTGCACCGCCTCGGTGAACTCTGCTTCGGTGAAGCCGATTTGAGCTGCGGTCACCGGCAGTCCGTGGAGCGCCAGGCGCTCCACGATCAGGCCGGTCAGCTCGCGCTCGCCCCGCAGGAAGCTGGCGAACGCGGCGCCGAGGCCCACCTGTTCGCCGTGCTGGGCGGAACGCTTCGGGTACAGCACGTCCAGGGCATGCGAGATCTCGTGGCAGGCCCCCGACGAGGGCCGGGTGCTGCCCGCGATGTTCATCGCGATGCCGGACAGTACCAGGGCTTCCGCGAGGGCCGTCAGGAGGTCCTGGTCCTGAGTGCTTCCTGGGTGCCGCAGCAGGTTCTCGCCCGCCGAGCGGGCCATCGCCACGGCCAGTCCGTCCACCGGTTCGCCGGTGACGGTGTGGGACAACTCCCAGTCCGCGCACGCCGAGATGTTGGAGACGACGTCCCCGATGCCGGCCGCCACGAAACGCCGCGGGGCCTGCCGGATCACGTCCAGGTCGACGATGATGCCGATCGGGCTGGGCACCCCGTACGAGCCGCGGCCGGCGTCGTTGTCGAGGGTGGAGACCGGCGAGCAGATGCCGTCGTGGGCCAGGTTGGTGGCGACCGCGACCACCGGCAGGCCGACCCGGGCGGCGGCGTACTTGGCGGCGTCGATGATCTTGCCGCCACCGAGGCCGACGACCGCGTCGTAGTGCCGGCCGCGCATCTCCTCGGCGAAGCGCACCGCGCTGTCGAGGCTGCCGTCGTCGACGTTGTACCAGTCGGCGCCGGGCAGGGCCGGCTCCAGGCGCTCGCGCATCGCGGCGCCGGAGCCGTTGCTGATCGCCACCGCGATCCGGCCCGACGCCGACAGCCGCTGGTCCGCCAGGATGCCGCCGAGCGCGTCCAGCGCGCCCGGGCGGATCTCGGCGAACAGCGGCGACGGGACCAGCCGGGTCAGTACTGGCACGCGATCTCCCGCGCCTTCGCCAGGTCGTCGTGGTTGTCGACCTCGACCCAGGACACCTCGCCGATGGGCTGCACGTCGATCCGCAGACCTCGGTCGACCATCTCCTGGTAGCCGTCCTCGTAGTACAGCTGCGGGTCGCGCTCGTAGGTGGCGCGCAGCGCGTCGGTCAGGTCCGCGGCGGCGGCGGGGTTGATCACGGTGACGCCGATGTACTCGCCGGTCGCGTCGGCCGGGTCCATCAGCTTGGTGATCCGGCGCATGCCGGCGACCGGGTCGACGACGACCTTCATCTCCTCGTCGGCGAGCTTCTTCACCGTGTCGAGGGCGAGCAGGATGCCGGGGGCCCGGCCGGCCTCGGCGAGCTGCCGGTTGCCCTCCAGCATGGTGCGCTGCACCGAGGCCGGGTGGACGGTGTCGCCGTTGGCCAGCAGCAGGCCCTCGGCGAACAGCTCCCGGGCGCACCAGAGCGAGTACGCGTTGTTCCACTCCTCGGCCTTGTCGTTCTCGACCAGGTGGAGCTTGACGCCGTACTTGCCCTCCAGGGCGTCCTTGCGGTCGTGGACGGCCTCCTTGCGGTAGCCGACGACGATCGCCGCCTCGCGCAGGCCGACCTCGGCGAAGTTGCGGAGGGTGAGGTCCAGGACGGTCCGCTCCCCGTCGACCGGCACCAGCGCCTTGGGCAGGGTGTCGGTGTACGGGCGCAGCCGGCGGCCGGCGCCGGCTGCCAGAACGAGGCCGATCATGCGGGGTCTCCTGATCCGTCGTGCGGTGCGCGGGATGTGCCGACGGGCACGGCGGCGCCGTGTCGCCCCGGAGAACGGCCTTCGGCCGGGCCCGGTGGCGGCGCGCCGGACCGGCACAGATCCGGGCAGCGTGTCGTAAGTGATGGTAGGCGACCGGGGGCAGCCTCCCGAACGCGGCGGGAGGCGGCGAGGTGACGGCCGGGTGGAGGAGCCGTGATCGAACAGAATTGGAACGGACATCGAACTGAACTGCGAGCCGAATGACCCTTCCGGGGGATTCCCGCGCCCGTCTCTGCCCGGATCCCGGCTCCTCCGGGTCATGATCCGCCCGGTTGTGCGTGGGACCCGTCCCGACCGCCACCCATACGGCAGACTGGAGCCCGACGCCGGCGCCGGTGCCCCCGCTGTGTTCCGTGCCCTCCACCCGGTGCACGGGACGCACCCGATGCTTCCGTTGCTCCCGCTTCCCGAAAGAGGCCCCATGCCCCAGAGTCTGCCGACCGACCCGACGCACTTCGCCGCCGAGATCGACACCGGTCTCGACGTCGAGACCGACGTGTCGGTCGACCAACGGGCCTCCGCCGCCACCCCCGGCGCCGAGATCCTGCTGGAACTGGTCGACGACGAGGGCACCACGATCGGCACCGCCGAGAAGCTCTGGGCCCACCAGCAGCCGGGCCGGCTGCACCGGGCCTTCTCGGTGTTCCTCTTCGACCGCCAGGGCCGGCTGCTGCTGCAGCGCCGGGCGCTCGGCAAGTACCACTCCCCCGGCGTCTGGTCGAACACCTGCTGCGGGCACCCGTACCCGGACGAGCCGCCCTTCGTCGCCGCCGCCCGGCGCACCGCCGAGGAACTGGGCGTCGCGCCGGCGCTGCTCTGCGAGGCCGGGACGGTCCGCTACGACCTGCCGGACGAGGCCTCCGGGCTGATCGAGCGGGAGTGGAACCACCTGTTCGTCGGACTGGTGACCGCGCCGGTCGAGCCGCACCCGGAGGAGGTGGACGACTTCGCCTTCGTGACCGCGCAGGAGCTGCGCGAGCTGCGGGCGGAGCGGCCCTTCTCTGTCTGGTTCGAGACGGTCTTCGAGGCGGCGCTGCCGGGGATCCGGGAGATCGCCGGGCGGGACTGGTAGCGGCCGGCCCCGCGCCCTCCCGGGGGCGGCCGCCCTCGGGTTCGGGCCGGGCGTGGACGTAGCGGCCGGGTCCGGGCGGGCCGACTCGGTGTTCCGGCGGGGCGTCTCGGTGGGGGGCGTCTTGATGCGGGGCGCCTCGCTTCGAGCCGTCGCCTCCGCGGGGCCGGGCGTCAGTGCGCGGGCTCCGGGGGGACCGGCAGCGAGGCCCAGATGACCTTGCCGCCCTCCCCCGTGCGCTCGACGTCGCACACCCCGCCGGCCTGAAGGGTGACGCTCTTCACCAGCAGCAGGCCGCGCCCGCCGGTGCGGCCGGTGTCGCTCTCCAGGGCCTTCGGCCGGTACGGGTCACCGTCCTCGACCGAGACCCGCACCCAGCCGCGGCGCACCGACAGCTCTGTCGTCACCTCGGGCGACAGCTCGGCCGCGTGCCGCACCGCGTTGCCGACCAGTTCGGAGACGATCAGCAGAACGTCGTCCACCAGCTCCTGGTAGCGCACCCCGGCCATGCCCTGGGCCAGCAGGCGGTCGCGCACCGCGTGGCGGGTGCGCGGCACGGAGGCCTCGACGGCGGGCACCCGGAAGCGCCACACGCCCTCGACGGGGTCGTCGGCGGCCTGCCGCCCGATCGACCGGCCGCCGGGTCTCGGCTCGGCCTTCGCCGACCCGCTGATCTGCTCCACGTCCAGCCGCCCTTCGTCCGCGACCCGGGAATCAGGCGATCCGCTCATGGCGCCCTCGGTCCACAGAGGCTAGGAGAGCAGTCGGCACGGCCGGGCCACCGTCGACAAGTTGCCCGTGTCGGATCGATTTCGATCGAGATCGATCGCGAGTGGGGGCGGAACTGATCGTTTGCTTCGCGGTCACCACCGCTTCGGCCGGGGTTCGAGCGCCCTCGCGAGGCGTCCCAGCCAGTCCTGCCAGGCCCGGCGTCCCCACCGGGGCGGGGCACCGGGACCCCCCGGGGGCGCGGCCGAGGAAACGCAGGTGAGAAGCACTCCAGAACCCTGGTAATGTTCTCTCTGTCGCCGAGGGGGCGAGAGAAACCCCCGGAGCACACACCCCGTCCGGGTGGCGGAATGGCAGACGCGCTAGCTTGAGGTGCTAGTGCCCTTTATCGGGCGTGGGGGTTCAAGTCCCCCCTCGGACACAGTCGAAATTCCCCGTGGAATCCGAAAGGAATCCACGGGGAATTTCCTTTTCCCGGCCCGAGCTCGGATTCCGCTCGCGATCAACTGCCGTCCAGGGGTGTGGCGTTCGCCTCGCCGACCGGTCCAGTCGTCCGAAAACCGGACACGAGATGGCAACGATCGGGCGGCTTGAGCTTCCTCTGAGGTATTCGCCCCTTTTCAAACCATAAGCTGCTGGGGTTTGTCCGGAATACCGACCCAAAACCGTAAAAGCACGGACACCATCCGCTGAACCCCGAGCGAGAGGACCGATACGTTGAGTGAGCCCGCTTCGTCGACGGCATCACACCAGAACTACCGCCGATCGCTGGGGACGATCAGCCTGACCGCGGTCGGCCTGGGTTCGATCATCGGATCCGGCTGGCTGTTCGGTGCCGAGCGGGCGGCCAAGCTGGCCGGGCCCGCCTCGATCCTCGCCTGGGTGATCGGCGCCGCCGTGGCGCTGACCATCGCCCTCACGTACAGCGAGCTGGGGTCGATGTTCCCCAAGGCCGGCGGCATGGTCCGGTACGGCCAGTACTCGCACGGTTCGCTGGCCGGCTACCTGGCCGCCTGGGCCAACTGGATCGCCATCGTCTCGGTCATCCCGGGCGAGGCCACCGCGTCGGTCCAGTACATGAGCTCCTGGCACTTCGGCTGGGCCAAGGGGTTGTACGACGGCCAGGAGCTGACCGTCAGCGGTGTGGCGCTCGCCAGCGTCCTGCTCGTCGTGTACTTCGTCCTCAACTGGTTCGCGATCACGCTGTTCGCCAAGACCAACACGGCGATCACCGTGTTCAAGGTCGTCGTGCCGACGCTGACCGCCGGGGCGCTGCTCCTCGCGCACTTCGACACCTCGCACTTCACCGACCAGGGCGGCTTCGCGCCGAACGGCTGGAGCGCGGTGTTCACCGCCGTCGCCGTCTCCGGCATCGTCTGGGCCTTCAACGGCTTCCAGTCCCCGCTCAACCTGGCCGGCGAGGCCCGCAACCCGGGCAAGGCGCTGCCGAAGGCCGTCATCGGCTCGATCCTGATCGCCCTGGTGATCTACGTCGCGCTGCAGGTCGCCTTCATCGGCGCCATCCCGGCCGCCGACCTGTCGAAGGGCTGGAGCAGCCTCTCCTACACCTCCCCGCTGGCCGACCTCGCGATCGCCTGGGGCATCAACTGGCTCGCGCTGCTGCTCTACGCGGACGCCTTCGTCTCGCCGTCCGGCACCGGCATGATCTACGCCGCCACCACCTCGCGCATGATCCACGGCGTGCAGGAGAACGGCCACCTGCCGAAGATCTTCGGCAAGGTCGACGCCAAGACCGGCATCCCGCGCCCGGCGCTGCTGCTGAACCTGCTGGTCGCCTTCCTGTTCCTCGCGGTCTTCCGCGGCTGGGGCTCGCTGGCCGAGATCGTCTCGGTGGCCACCGTGATCTCGTACATCACCGGCCCGGTCGCCGTGATGTCGCTGCGCCGCCTTGCCCCGGACCTGAATCGTCCGGTCCGGCTCAAGGCCATGCCGGTGATCGCACCGGTCGCGATGGTGTTCGGTTCGCTCGTCCTGTACTGGGCCCGCTGGCCGCTCACCGGCAAGGTCATCCTGCTGATGGCGGCCGGTCTGCCGATCTGGGCCTTCTACGAGCTGCGCAAGCCGTTCGCCGAGCTGAAGCCGCACCTGATGGCGGGTGCCTGGATGGTCGCCTACCTGTTCGTGATGGCCGGGATCTCCTGGGCCGGCAGCGCCGACTTCGGTGGCCACGGCTACCTGCCGGAGGGCTGGGACCTGCTGATCGTGGCCGCGATCGGGCTGGCGTTCTACTACTGGGGCGTCGCCAGCGCCTGGGCGAACCCCTCGTTGGCCGAGGTGCGCCGTGAGCTGGCGGCCGAGGCGGAGGCCGAGGCGTCGGCCGATGCCCCGGGGACTGCCGGAGCCTCGAAGCCTTCGCGGGTCTGAGCGGGTACGCGGTTTCGAAGGGCCGGTCGGGTTTCCGACCGGCCCTTCGGCGTCGGCGGGAGAACGGGGTTCAGCCGACAGAAGACAGAAGTTGAAATCTGTCAGCTGTTTTCCGTCAGCTGTTCGCTGCCGTCTGTGCGCGTTCGGCGGCCGGCTGTTCGCCCGCCGCACCCGCAGGCCGGTCAGCCGCGGCGGGCGCGGCGGATGGCGGAGGTGACGACCGGCGGGAGGAGGTCCTTCGCCGCGCGCTTGGCGACGTTGACCGGGCGGCGCGCCTCGGCGGCGCGGGCACGACGGACCGCGAGGTCGAGCGCCGCCTCGTCCTGGGCGGCGCGGAGCGAGTCGCGGGACGCCGACGGTTGGGCGGCGGCGCGCTGCCGGTGGCGGGAGGCGCGGAACGGCCGGATGCCCTCCGAGCTGCCGGTCATCCGCAGCAGCTGCCGACCGTTCAGGGTCTCGGTGCTGAGGTGGCAGCCGGACGCGAGGCCCACCCGGTCGAGCAGGTCGCGCTGGAACGGCTCCGGGTCCCCCCAGGTGCCGTAGAACTTGCACTCGGTGAGCATGATCGGTTTGAGGCCGTGGTTGAACACCGCCTCCCAGGTCGCGGCCGCGACGCCCGGGGTGTGCTGGGCCCGGTAGTCGTCCAGCACCACGACGCCCTGGTCCTGCAGCGCGACCCGGGCCACCTGGAGGTCGCCCACCACGTGCTCGTAGAGGTGCGAGGCGTCGATGTGGACGAAGCGGTGGGCGCCGGCCGGGAGCCGTCCGCCGGCCAGCACGGAGGTCGGCGCCTGGATGATGTCCGGCAGCTCGTCGTGAAAGGACAGGTAGTTGGCCTCGAAGGCCGACCGGGTCAGCGTCTTCCGGTAGGAGATGTCCATCTCGCTGGAGTTCTCCGCGTCCGGCGCGTCCGAGTCGAACAGGTCGCAGACGGTGAAGGTCTCGCCGGGCCGGAGGTGTTCGCCGATCACGATCGCGCTGCGGCCGAGGTAGGCGCCCATCTCCAGCAGGTCGCCGGTCACGCCCCACTCGGTCTGCCGGTCGAGGAACCACTCGAAGGAGTGCCGGTCGTGGTCCCAGAACCAGCCCGGGACGTCCTCCAACACGGCCGGTTCGCCGGGCTGCTGCGATTCGCCCTGCAACGCGGTGTCGGTCACGGGATGCTCCTTAGCGGTACGGATGACCTGGGGGTGCTGAGCCACGTCTCGGCGCGGTGGCGGCCCTGCCCGGCCCCGGGGACGGCCGGGCCACCCGGCCGTACGCGAGTCGATCCCCACCGACAGTAGGCCCCACCACGGAGTGCGCTGCAATCTACAGCGAGTACCGGGGCGATGAGGAGAGCTTTCGGGTGCCGAATTCCCGGAATGTGGAACTTCGCCCTTCGCAACCGGAGGTGAACACGGACTGGCGGGCGGGCTACGTCCAATTGTGTCCCGCTCGACGGCCCCGTGTCACCGGCCTCGGGGATGATCTTCGTCGCAGCTTCCGCCCCTAGCGTGGTGGCGGGCGGCCCGGACGACGGGCCCGGACGCACGGAGCGGATCGACATGACCGAAGCACAGCGTGACCGGACGGCTACTCAGGAACTGTCGCCGACCGCCGAGTTGGTGGCGATGATGGCCGAGGACAACGCGGCCGCACGGCTGGCGCACAGCCCCGACCTCGCCGAACAGGCCGTCTGGCGACGGCTCACCACGCGGCACGGGGACCGGCTTTCGGAGATCATGGCGGAGCATGGCTGGCCCACCGAGCAGGCCTTCGGCCCCGATGCCGCCCGGGCGGCCTGGCTGGTCGCCCAGCACGCCGACCGTCAACTGGACGTCCAGCGGCGGGCGGTGGAGCTGATGGCGGCGGCCGTGGCGGTCGGCGCGGCGAGCGCCCGGGACCTGGCCTTCCTCCAGGACCGGCTGGCCGTCAACGAGGGGCGCGAGCAGCGGTACGGCACCCAGATCGGCGCGGTGACGGACGGTCGCCCGGTGCCGTGGCCGTGCGAGGACCCGGAGCGGCTGGACGAACGCCGCGCACAGGTGGGGATCGAACCGTTCGACGAGTACACCGCGCGGTTCGCCCCGAGGTGACCGGCCGGTCCACACGACGGGATCGGCTCTTGCGCGCGGCCGTCCGGCCGCCTTGACTGAGCTCCTGACTAGCGCTGTTGATCGATGCGGCCGACCAGCTGAAAGGACGACCCGTGCAGGAGTACTCGGAGTACGGCGACCAGTACATCGACGGCGCCTGGCGGCCCTCCGGGGACTCCGGATCCATCACCGTGCTGAACCCGGCCACCGAGCGGGTGCTCGCCACCGTACCGGCGGGCGGGGCGGCCGATGTCGACGCCGCGGTGGCGGCGGCCCGCCGGGCGGCCCCGGGCTGGGCCGCCACCACCCGCGAGGAGCGGATCGCGCTGCTGACCCGGCTTCGGGACGGGATCGCCGCCGCCCAGGGCGAGATCACCTCCACCGTGGTCGCCGAACTGGGAGCCCCGGTCGGCTTCGCCGGGGCCGTGCACGCCGGGCTGCCGCTGACCGTGGCGACCTCCTACCTGAGCCTGCTGGCCGAGCACCCCTTCGAGGAGCGGATCGGCAACTCGGTGGTGCTCGCCGAGCCGGCCGGAGTGGTCGCGGCGATCACGCCGTGGAACTACCCGCTGCACCAGATCACGGCCAAGGTCGTCCCGGCCCTGGCGGCCGGCTGCCCGGTGGTGCTGAAGCCGGCCGAGGACACTCCGCTGGTGGCCCGGCTGTTCGCCCGGCTGGTGCACGAAGCGGGCTTCCCGGCCGGGGTGTTCAACCTGGTGACCGGCACCGGTGGGGTGGCGGGAGCGGTACTCGCCGCCCACCCGGAGGTGGACGTGGTGTCGTTCACCGGCTCCACCGCGGTCGGCCGGCAGGTCGCCGAGGCGGCCGGCCGCGGGCTGAAGCGGGTCGCCCTGGAGCTGGGCGGCAAGTCCGCCAACGTGGTGCTGCCGGGCGCCGACCTGACCCGTGCCGTGAACGTCAACGTCGCCAACGTCTTCGCCAATTCGGGCCAGACGTGCAGCGCGTGGACCCGGCTGCTGGTGCACCGGGACCAGTACGAGGAGGCGGTCGCGATCGCCGCCAAGGCCGCCGAGAAGTACGTTCCGGGCGATCCGACCGACCCGCAGACCCGGATCGGCCCGTTGGTCAACGCCAAGCAGCTGGACCGGGTGCGCGGCTTCCTGGAGGGCGCGCTTGCCGAGGGCGCCCGGCTGGTGGCCGGCGGTCCCGAGCCGCTGCCCGAGCTCCCCACCGGCTTCTACGTCCGCCCGACCGTGCTCGCCGACGTCACCCCGGACATGGCGGTGGCCCAGGAGGAGGTCTTCGGCCCGGTGCTGACCGTCCTCCCCTACCGGGACGAGGACCACGCGGTCGAGATCGCCAACGGCACGGCCTACGGCCTGGCGGGTGGCGTCTGGGCGGCGAACACGGACACCGCCGCCGCCTTCGCGCGCCGGCTCGACACCGGCCAGGTCGACCTGAACGGCGGGCGCTTCAACCCGCTGGCACCGTTCGGCGGTTACAAGGCCTCCGGGCTCGGCCGCGAACTGGGCCGGCACGGGCTGGAGGAGTTCCTGCAGTACAAGTCGCTGCAGTACTAGCCGGATTGGCCCGGGGCCGCCGAACTGATCTTCGGCGGCCCCGGGTTGTGGTCAGCCCGGTTCCGGACCGGGCTTGCGCAGGTCAGACCAGGTCGACGCCCGGGTAGAGCGGGAAGGGCGCGAGGAGGTCGGCGGCGCGCTTGGCGATGCCGTCGCGCAGGGACTCGTCGAGGGCGTAGTTCGCCTTGGAGGGAGCGCCGTTGGCAGCGGTGGTGGGGGTGGTGCCGCGCAGGACGGTGTCGATCAGGGCGGCGATCTCGTCCATCTCAGCGATGCCCAGGCCACGGGTGGTGAGTGCCGGGGTGCCGAGCCGGACGCCGGAGGTGTACCAGGCGCCGTTCGGATCCCGGGGGACGGAGTTGCGGTTGGTGACGATGCCCGAGTCGAGCAGTGCGGCCTCGGCCTGACGTCCCGTCAGACCGTAACCGGAGACGTCGGCGAGCACCAGGTGGTTGTCGGTGCCGCCGGTGACCAGCTTGCCGCCGCGGCGCAGCAGGCCCTCGGCGAGCGCCTGGGCGTTGTCGACCACGGCGCGGGCGTAGGCCCGGAACTCGGGGCGGCGGGCCTCGGCGAGGGCGACGGCCTTGGCGGCCATGACGTGCGAGAGCGGGCCGCCGAGCACCAACGGGCAGCCGCGGTCGACGTGTTCGGCCAGCTCGGCGTTGCTGAGCACCATGCCGCCGCGCGGGCCGCGCAGCGACTTGTGGGTGGTGGTGGTGACGATGTGGGCGTGCGGCACCGGGTCGTGGTCACCGGTCAGCACCTTGCCCGCGACCAGGCCGGCGAAGTGCGCCATGTCGACCATGAGGGTCGCGCCCACCTCGTCGGCGATCTCGCGCATCTTGCGGAAGTCGACCAGCCGCGTGTAGGCGGAGTAGCCGGCCACCAGGATCAGCGGGCGGAACTCACGGGCGGTCTCGCGCAGCGCGTCGTAGTCGATCAGGCCGGTTTCCGGGTCGGTGCCGTAGCTGCGCTGCTCGAACATCTTGCCCGAGATGTTGGGCCGGAAGCCGTGGGTGAGGTGGCCGCCGGTGTCCAGGGACATGCCCAGCATGCGCTGGTTGCCGAGCTCCTGGCGCAGCTGGGCCCAGTCCTGCTCGGTGAGGTCGTTGACGTTGCGCACCTCGGCGCGCTCCAGGGCCGGGCTCTCGACCCGCTGGGAGAGGACGGCCCAGAAGGCGGTGAGGTTGGCGTCGATGCCCGAGTGCGGCTGGACGTAGGCGTGTTCGGCGCCGAACAGCTCGCGGGCGTGCTCGGCGGCGAGCGCCTCGACGGTGTCGACGTTGCGGCAGCCCGCGTAGAAGCGGCGGCCGACGGTACCCTCGGCGTACTTGTCGCTGAACCAGTTGCCCATGGCGAGCAGGACGGCCGGGGAGGCGTAGTTCTCGCTGGCGATCAGCTTGAGCGAGGCGCGCTGGTCCTCCAGCTCCTGGCCGATGGCGGCGGCGATCCGCGGCTCGACGCCGGCCACGACGTCCAGGGCGCTGCGGAAGGCGGTGTCGGCGGCGGGGCTCGCGGCGGTGTGCGGCTGCGCGGTGGTCTGCTGGGGCTGCTCGGGCTGGGCCATGTCGGTCTCCTGGTGGGGATGCGGGCGGCCCAGGCGCTCGGCAACCGACGTGAGGATCCACGGGACCGCTTCCCGATGGTCGATTCCATCCCTACGCGCCAGTCGCGGTCCACCGGGATCGTACCAACACCCCGGGGGCTGTGGCGGAGGTCTCAGAATGCGGGACGGGCTGCCCGGTTCGCGGGACGTGTCCGTGCCTCTGCGACGGCCGTGTTGGGGAAGTGAAGCCGCCACAATGCCTGAACGGTCCGGCGGGAATTCCTCCGGTGCGCCTTCCGGGGATCCGCGGAATCCCGGACGCATCCGGCCTGATGTCGCTCGGACGGACACCGGGAGGCCCCCGGAGTCGCAAGTCCGACTCCGGGACGGCCGGCGGAAACGGTTGGCCTCCCGGCGGGCGGAGCGGTCATGATCGGAGGGCTTCCGACGTCCGACAGGAAGGACCAGCGATCGTGTCCGGCATGGAGCCCGGGGCCGTCGACCAGGAGTTGGTCGCCGCGGCCCTGGACGTGGCCCGGCGGTACGCGCGGGGCGACAACCACACCGTCGCGGCGGCCGGGCGCAGCGCCGACGGGCGGATCGTCACGGCGCTGAACGCCTACCACTTCACCGGCGGTCCGTGCGCGGAGCTGGTGCTGATCGGGGCGGCCGCCGGCCAGGGAGCGTACGAGCTCACCACGGTGGTGGCGGTCGGCGACCGCGAGCGCGGGGTGGTACCGCCGTGCGGGCGCTGCCGTCAGGTCCTGCTCGACTACTTCCCGGACCTGGGCGTCATCGTCGGTCGGGGCGCTGAGCTGCGCACCGTTCCGGTGCGGGAGCTGCTGCCCGCGGCGTACGTCTGGGCCGATCACCAGGTGGACTGAGCGCGCGGCCGTGCGCCGCCGTTCGCCCTTCGTTCGGCTGCGCGAGCGCGGCTCCAGGCGTTAGCGTGCTGGCGACGTGACGTCGCTCAACGTGCCGCGGCCCTGCCGAGCCGCGGGATCGCCACCGGAGGGGGCACATTGTCGGACGACCTGCTCATCGCAAAGATCAATCACGGCTTCGACCACCTCGACACCGACGGGGACGGGCTCCTCACCGAGCGGGACCACGTGCTGATGGGCCACTCGGTGGCCCGCTCGCTCGGCCACCAGGAGGGCTCGGAGGCGGAGGCCGTGATCGTCCGCGCCTACCTGACCGTCTGGCACGACCTCCACCTCGCCGGGAAGCCCGCCGGGACGGAGGCGATCACCCGCGAGCAGTTCGTCGCCTCGACCGGCGCGCTCGCCGACGACCCGGAGACCGCCCGGGAGATCCTCGGCGCCCTGGCCGAGTCCTTCCTCGCCGTCGCCGACGCCGACCGCAGCGGGACGGTGGACGCCGGCGAGTTCTTCGTGTTCCAGCGCGGCCACTTCGCCGGGCTCTGCCGCGACGACGCCGACGAGGCCTTCCGCCACCTCGACCTGGACGGGGACGGGACGCTGTCGGCGGCCGAGTTCACCAGCGCGATCATCGAGTACTGGACCAGCCGCGACCCGGAGGCGCCGGGCAACTGGTGGGCGGGGAAACCGCCCCACGCGCTCTGATCCGCCCTCGAACGCACGGGCCGGCCACCGGAGGCTTCCGCCGATCCGTTCAGGGCCGGCGGAGGCCCTTCGACGGACTCCCCGGCCGCCGGCTGACGCTGACCACCAGACAGACGCCGACCACCACGATCGCCCCGCCCGCCAGCGTCGGGCCGGTCAGCGGCTCGGCCAGGATCAGCCAGCCCAGCAGCACCGCGACCACCGGGTTGACGTACGCGTAGGTGGCGACCAGGGTCAGCGGCGCCGACTGCAGCAGCCAGGAGTACGCGGTGAAGGCCAGCAGCGAGCCGAACAGCACCAGGTAGGCGAGGGCCAGCCAGGACCGACCCGAGACGGCCCCGAGGTCCAGCCCGTGCTGCTCGCCCCGGGCCAGTCCGATCAGCACGTTGCACAGGCCGCCCGCCAGCATCTGGTAGGCGCTCGCGGCGAGCACGTTGCCCGGCATCGGGATCTTCTTGCTCGCGAAGGAGCCCGCCGCCCAGGCCAGCGTGGCGCAGATGACCAGGACCACGCCCAGCGGCTCCACCGACCCGCCGATCGCCGGGGCGGACAGCACACCGAGGCCGACCAGCCCCAGCAGCACTCCGGCGAGTTCGGCGCGCTTGGGGCGCTCGCCGCCGCCGACGGCCGTCAGCACGACCATCCACAGCGGAACGGCGGCCACCAGCAGGGCGGCCAGTCCGGACGGGACGGAGGTCTCGCCGAGCACCACCAGACCGTTGCCGCCGGTCAGCAGCAGCAGCCCGACCAGGGCGGCCGAGGCCAGCTGCCGCCCGCTCACCCGCAGCCCGGCGGGGCCCTGACGGACCAGCAGGTAGCCGACCAGCAGCAGGCCGGCGGTCAGGAAGCGGGCGGCCGCGGAGAAGAACGAGGGCATCGTCTCGACCGCGATCCGGATCGCGAGGTAGGTCGAGCCCCAGACCACGTAGACCACCGCGAGGGCGAGCCAGACGGCGCCGGAGAGCCGGGTGGAGGTGCGGGCGGAGGAAGTCGAAGGGGTGGCGGAGGTGCCGCTGCCGGGCGTCGTCGCCGGTTGTGGGGTGGCGGGCGATGTCATGTGTGTCCCCCTAGGACGGTGCTGGCTGAACACCCGACATGACAGCGCATCGGCGGCCCACCGCGCCAGTGGGTATCACGGATCGGTCAGCGGAACGTACCGTTGGCGCTCCCCCAGCGAGGAGGTCGAACCCGTGTCCGCGTCCGAGCAGGCCCCACCGGCCGAGGCCGCGCTGCCGTTCTTCGTGTACGGCACCCTGCGCAGCGGCGGCCGCAACCACGCCGTCCACCTGGCCGGACGCTGCGCCGGGATCCTGCCGGCCGTGCTGGACGGCGCCGCCCTGCACGACGGACCCGGCTACCCGTACGCGGTGCCGGACCCGACGCCCGGGCGCCGGATCGTGGGTGAGCTGGTCATCGTGCGCCCGGGTGCGTACGCCGGAGTGCTCGCCGACCTCGACCGGCTGGAGGACTGCCGGGCGGACGGGACGGGGCTCTACCTGCGGCGCCGCATGGCGGTGCGGACGGCGGCGGGCGAGCGGCGCGAGGCCTGGGTGTACCTCGCCGGCCCGGCGGCCGCGGCACGGCTGCGGGCACGGCCGGCGCTGATCGCCTCGGGGGACTGGACGGACAGGTGAGGGCGGCCGGTTCCGGCCCGGATACCGCCAGGTAGGCTGCCCCGGCCAGCAGGAACGAACGACGAGGAGCCACCCGGTGCCCGAGCTGCCACCTCCGATCACCGTCGTCGGGATCGGGGCCGACGGCTGGCCCGGCCTCGCCGCCGGCTCCCGGGCCGCGCTGCGGTCCGCCGAGGTGGTCATCGGCGGCCCCCGGCAGCTGGAGCTGCTCCCCCACGACGAGGTCGCCGCCGAGCGCGTCGCCTGGCCGTCCCCGCTGCGCCCGGCCGTCCCCGGGCTGCTCGCCGACCACTCCGGGCGCAGCCTCGCCGTCCTGGCCAGCGGCGACCCGATGTTCTTCGGCATCGGCCGCACCCTCGCGGAGACCGTCGGCGCCGAACGGCTTCGCGTGCTCCCGCACCCGTCCTCGGTGTCCTACGCCTGCGGCCGGCTCGGCTGGCCGCTGGAGGCCACCGAGGTGGTCAGCCTGGTCGGCCGGCCGCTGGACACCCTCACGCTCGCCCTGAACCCCGGGCGCCGCCTGCTGGTGCTCAGCGCCGACGCCGCCACCCCGGCCGCCGTCGCCGCGCTGCTCACCGAACGCGGCTTCGGTGCAGCCCGACTGCACGTGCTGGAACAGCTCGGCTCCCCCGGCGAGCGCCGCCTCGACGGCCGCGCCGACGACTGGCCGCACCCGCCCGGCGACCCGCTGAACCTCGTCGCCGTCGAACTCGGCGAGGGCCCGCGCGGCTCCCTCGTCCCCGGTCTGCCCGACGCCGCGTACGAGAGCGACGGCCAGCTCACCAAGCGGCACGTCCGCGCCGCCACCCTGGCCGTCCTCGCCCCCTCCCCCGGCGAACTGCTCTGGGACGTCGGCGGCGGCTCCGGCTCGATCGCCGTCGAATGGCTGCGCGCCCACCGGGACTGCCGGGCGGTCAGCGTCGAGCGCGATCCCGTCCGGGCCGAGCGGATCGCCCGCAACGCCGCCGCGCTGGGCGTGCCCCGGCTCCGGGTGGTGACCGGGCCGGCCCCCGCCGCGCTCGCCGACCTCCCCACCCCCGACGCCGTGTTCATCGGTGGCGGGCTCACCGCGCGCGGCCTGCTGGACCGTTGCTGGGGCGCGCTGCGCCCCGGTGGGCGACTGGTCGCCAACACCGTGACGCTGGAGTCCGAGGCGCTGCTCACCGAGTGGTACCGGCGCCACGGCGGGGAACTGGTCAAGCTGGCCGTCGCCCACGCCGTCCCGGTGGGCGGCTTCACCGGGTGGCGGCACGCCATGCCGGTCACCCAGTGGTCCGCCGTCAAGCCCGACATTCCCCAGGAGGACGCCTCGTGACCGTCTACTTCATCGGAGCCGGCCCGGGCGCCGCCGACCTGATCACCCTGCGCGGCCAGCGCGTCCTGGCCCGCGCCGAGGTCTGCCTCTACGCCGGCAGCCTCGTCCCGCGCGAGCTGCTGGAGGAGTGCCCGCCCGGCGCCCGCCTGATCGACACCGCCCAGCTCGACCTGGACCGGATCACCGCCGAGCTGGTCGCCGCACACCGGGCGGGCCAGGACGTGGCCCGGCTTCACTCCGGCGACCCGTCCGTCTTCTCCGCCGTCGCCGAGCAGATGCGCCGCCTGGACGCGGCCGGCGTCCCGTACGAGGTCGTCCCCGGCGTGCCCGCCTTCGCCGCCGCCGCGGCCGCGCTGAAGCGGGAGTTGACGGTGCCGACCGTCGGCCAGACCGTCATCCTGACCCGGATCGCCAAGCGGGCCACCCCGATGCCCGAGGGCGAGGACCTCGCCACCCTCGGCCGCAGCGGCGCCCTGCTGGTGCTGCACCTGGCCGCCGGCTACGTGGACGACGTGGTGGAGCAGCTGCTCCCGCACTACGGCGCGGACTGCCCGGCCGCCGTGGTCGCGATGGCGAGCCGCCCCGACGAGCTGGTGCTGCGCGGCACGCTCGCCGACATCGCCGGGCAGGTCAAGGAGGCGGGCGTGGTGCGCACCGCCGTCATCATCGTCGGCCGCACGCTCGCCGCCGAGCAGTTCCGCGACAGCCACCTCTACTCGGCGGACCGCGAGCGCCCGCACGAGCCCTGCGGCGCATGACCGGGGAGGCCCCCGCCCACGTCCTGGTCCTCGGCGGGACGACGGAGGGGCGGGCGCTGGCGGCGGCGCTGGACGGCCGTCCGTCCCTGCGGGTCACCAGCTCGCTGGCCGGACGCGTCGCCCACCCCCGGCTGCCCGCCGGGCAGGTGCGGATCGGCGGCTTCGGCGGCCCGGACGGGCTGGCCGCCTGGCTGCGAGCTGAAGGGGTGACCGCCGTCGTGGACGCCACCCACCCGTTCGCCGCCGGGATGTCCCGCAACGCCGCCCTCGCGGCCGCCGCCACCGGCGTGCCGCTGCTGGTGCTGCGCCGCCCCGGCTTCGCGCC
Source organism: Kitasatospora sp. NPDC059648 (assembly GCF_042734825.1). Classification (NCBI taxonomy): domain Bacteria; kingdom Bacillati; phylum Actinomycetota; class Actinomycetes; order Kitasatosporales; family Streptomycetaceae; genus Kitasatospora; species Kitasatospora sp. NPDC059648. The sequence continues at coordinate 74,755 of NZ_JBHWDU010000009.1, forward strand.
CGTCCCCGGGGACCGCTGGCACCCCGTGCCCTCGCTCACGGCCGCCGCCGAGCTGCTGCCCGGCCTCGGGCGGCGCGTCTTCCTCAGCTCCGGCCGGCAGGGCATCGGCGCCTTCGCCCACCTGGACGGCCTGCACTTCCTCGCCCGCTCGGTGGACCCACCGGAGCCGCCGGTGCCGTCCTCGATCGAAGTCCTGCTGGACCGCGGCCCGTTCACCCTCGACGGCGAACGGGCGCTGCTGCGCGACCACCGGATCGACGTGGTCGTCACCAAGGACAGCGGGGGCGCCGCGACCGCGCCCAAGCTCACCGCGGCCCGCGAACTCGGCCTGTCCGTGGTCGTGGTGGTGCGCCCGCCGGTGCCGGAGGGCGTACCTGTCGCGGCGGACGTGGGGGGCGCGGTGCGCTGGCTGGAGCGGACGGTCTGAGTCCAGGGGCGGGTCCGGTCCGTGGAATCCGTCGAGCGCCGCGCCCGCCGGGCGGCCAGGATGGGGCCCATGACTGATGATCAGCGCACCGTCACCCTGCAGACCGCCGATGAACGCGCCACCCTGGCAAGCTTCCTGGACCACCAGCGCGACACCCTGGCGATGAAGTGCGCCGGCCTGACCGCCGAGCAGCTCCGCACCCGGGTGCTGGAACCCTCCGGGCTCTCCCTGCTCGGACTGGTCCGACACCTCGCCGAGGTGGAGCGCGCAGCTGGTTCCGCAACGTCCTCGACGGCGAGGGCCGGCCCGGCTTCTGGAAGAACCCGGACGGCACCTTCGCCGAGTTCGACGTCGAGACCGCCGACCCGGAGGGGGCCTACGCCCTCTGGCGCCGAGAGTGCGATCACGCGCGGGAACTCGTCGCCGCCGCACCGTCGTTGGACGTCCAGGGCCGCTACGGCGAGGAGGTCTTCTCGCTGCGCTGGATCCTCACCCACATGATCGAGGAGTACGCCCGCCACAACGGCCACGCCGACCTCCTGCGCGAGCACCCCGACGGCAGCACCGGCGAGTAGCGGCCGCGCCGGCGCGGGGGCGGCCGACCCGGAGGGAGCAGGGTGCGAACCCGTCAGAAGGACCGCGAGACACCGGGACCGTCCGAACCGTGGAACGAGATCGTTCCCGGGCTCTGGATGGGCGGGCACCACCACACCCCGCCCGGCGGGGAGCTGGAACCCGTCGTCGTCGGGCGGCAGTTCGACCTCGTGGTCAGCCTCTTCACGCTCCCCGGGCACGGCCCGGCGCCGGGCGTGGAGCACGTCGTCCGAGAGGTACCCGACCGTCCGCTCTCCCCCGACCAGCTGCTCGCCGTCCAGGAGGCGGCGCGGCTCACCGCGGCCGCCGTACGCCGGGGCCGCCGGACGCTGGTTCGCTGCCACTCGGGCTACAACCGCTCGGGCCTGGTGGTGGCGCAGGCGCTGGTCGGGCTCGGGCACGACACCGACGGGGCGGTCCGGCTGGTGCGGGAGCGGCGTTCGCCCTGGGCGCTGAACAACCCGGTGTTCGTGGACTACCTGAACACCGGGTTGGACGTGGCGGTACTGCTGACCGGCCTCAACGGGTGAGCCGGCCGACGGCCTGATCGCACCGTCAGACGGACTTCGCCATCAGATGTCGCGGAAGGTCTCGATCTGGGCGCCGATCGAGTTGAGGCGCTCGGCGAGGTCCTCGTAGCCGCGGTTGATGACGTAGACGTTGCGCAGGACGGAGGTGCCCTGGGCAGCGAGCATCGCGAGCAGGATGACCACGGCCGGGCGCAGCGCGGGCGGGCACATCATCTCGGCGGCGCGCCAGCGGGTCGGGCCCTGGACCAGCACGCGGTGCGGGTCGAGCAGCTTGACGTCCGCGCCGAGCCGGGTCAGCTCGGTGAGGTAGATCGCGCGGTTGTCGTAGACCCAGTCGTGGATCATCGTGGTGCCGTGGGCGGCCGCGGCGATGGCGGCGAAGAACGGCACGTTGTCGATGTTGATGCCGGGGAACGGCATCGGGTGGATGGTGTCGATCGGCGCGGTCAGCTTGGAGGGGCGCACGGTGAGGTCGACCAGGCGGGTCCGGCCGTTGTGGGCCCGGTACTCGGCGGTCCGGTCGTAGTCGAGGCCCATGCCCTCCAGCACCGCGAGCTCGATCTCCAGGAACTCGATCGGCACCCGGCGGATCGTCAGCTCGGAGGAGGTGACCACGGCGGCGGCGAGCAGGCTCATCGCCTCCACCGGGTCCTCGGCCGGTGTGTAGTCGACGTCGCAGCTGATCTGCGGAACGCCGTGGACGGTCAGCGTGGTGGTGCCGATGCCCTCGATCCTGACGCCCAGCTTCTCCAGGAAGTAGCAGAGGTCCTGGACCATGTAGTTGGGCGAGGCGTTGCGGATGACGCTGACGCCGTCGTGCCGCGCGGCGGCCAGCAGGGCGTTCTCGGTGACGGTGTCCCCGCGCTCGGTCAGCACGATCGGGCGGTCCATCGGAACGCCCGGCTCGACCGAGGCGTGGTAGGCGCCGCCGGTGGTGGCGACCTCCAGGCCGAAGCGGCGCAGCGCCGTCAGGTGCGGCTGGACGGTGCGGGTGCCGAGGTCGCAGCCGCCCGCGTACGGGATGGCGAAGCGCTGGGCACGGTGCATCAGCGGGCCGAGGAACATCAGCACGCTGCGGGTGCGGCGGGCGGCCTCGACGTCCATCGCGGCGAGGTCGAGCTCGGCCGGCGGGGTGAGCTCGAGGTCGCGGCCCTCGTTGAGCCAGCGGCTCTTGACGCCGATGCTGGTCAGCACCTCAAGGATGCGGTAGACCTCCTCGATCCGGGCGACGCTGCGGATCGTGGTGCGGCCGGTGGTCAGCAGCGAGGCGCACAGGATCGCCACGCAGGCGTTCTTGCTGCTGCGGACGTCGATGGCTCCGGAGAGACGGGTGCCGCCGGTGACGCGCAGGTGCATCGGGCCGGAGTAGCCGAGGGAGACGATCTCGCTGTTGAGGGCTTCGCCGATGCGGGCGATCATCTCAAGGCTGACGTTCTGCTTGCCCTGTTCGATGCGGTTGACCGCGCTCTGGCTGGTGCCGAGTGCCTCTCCGAGCTGCGCCTGGGACCAGCCGCGGTGCTGGCGCGCGGTACGGATGAGGGTGCCGATACGGGTGAGGTAGTCGCCTGTCACTCGGCAGACGATATCTCATGGATGAGATGAGGCTCGAACCACAAGCAGGTATGGCGCCACTTTTGTCCGTTTCTCACCCCGTATGAGCGTCAGATCTTCACATCGCCGCGCGACAGTGTTGAGCTTCCCCTGAGGAGTTCGGGTCCGAGCGGGGTGGCACACTCGGCTCGACGCCGTTCAGGGGCCGAGCGGTTCCGCCCGGCCGACGATGGTGCCGGCCCGGTCGATGCAGATGACGTCCACCGCGACGGGCGAGCCGAGCAGCACGCCGAGCGCCGTCGCCCGGGCCGCCTCGGCGACCAGGTCCCCGAGCGGCACCCCGGCCGCCCGGCACAGCTGCACCGCCTCCAGCCCGGTGTTGGCCACCGCCACCGCGGCCGCCAGCTCCTCGTCCGCTCCACCGCGCCGGGCCAGTTCGGCCAGGTACCCCTTGTCCACCTGGGAGCGCGCCGAGTGCAGGTCGAGGTGGCCGTGGGCGAGCTTGGACAGCTTGGCGAAGCCGCCCGCAATGGTCAGCCGGGGCACCGGGTGGCGCTTGAGGTACTTGAGGACGGCCCCGGCGAAGTCGCCCATGTCGAGCAGCGCGTCCTCGGGCAGTCCGTGCACCGCGACCGCGACCTTCTCCGAGGTCGAACCGGTGCAGCCCGCCACGTGGGTACGACCGGCCGCCCGGGCCACGTCGACACCGCGGCGGATCGAGTCGATCCAGGCCGAGCAGGAGTAGGGGACGACGATCCCGGTGGTGCCGAGGACGGACAGACCGCCGAGGATGCCGAGTCGGGGGTTCCAGGTCGAGCGGGCGATCTCTTCGCCGTGGTCCACCGAGATCTCTACCACCACGTCCCCGCTGCCGCCGTGCGCCGCCGCCACCTCGGCCACGGCGTCCCGGATCATCTGCCGAGGCACCGGGTTGATCGCGGGCTCGCCGACCGCCAGCGGCAGGCCCGCCTTGGTGACCGTGCCGACTCCGGGGCCGGCCCGGAACACCACCCCGGCACCGGACTCGCCGGGCCGTACAGTAGCGCGGACCAGTGCGCCGTGGGTCACGTCCGGGTCGTCGCCGGCGTCCTTGACCACACCGGCCATGGCGCTGGCCGGCTGCTCGCCCTCCGCGGTCAGCCGCTCGGCGGCCAGCGCGAAGGCGGGCTGCTGGCCCTTGGGGAGGGTGATGGTGACCGGGTCCGGGAACTCACCGGTGAGCAGTGCGGTGTACGCGGCCTTGGCGGCGGCGGTGGCGCAGGCGCCAGTCGTCCAGCCGTGCCGCAGCCCGCTGCTCTTCAGCTGACCGGCCCGGCCCCCCGCCTCGGCTCCCGCTGCGGCCACCCTGCGCCTCGCTTCCGCGCTGCCGGAGCGGCGCCCGCGCACCGCCCCTCGTCCCGTCGGCGGCCGCACCGGCCGTCGCCGCCGATTTTCCCCCATCCGTCCGGCTCCGCCCCGACCGGGGTGGCGGCCGGATCCACCGTCGGGGGCCGGGGCAGCGGCGCGCCGGTCCGCGTTCCCGAAGAGTTCTCCACCCGGACCTAACACCCGGCGGCTACCCATGGGTAATCTGGCGGTCCGCCAGAAGCGGGTTCATGACACTCAGGTCCGGTGGGCGGGACGCTTCTTCCCGGCCGGACCGACAGCATGTGGGGGTTTTTGTGGCAGGCATGAAGCGACGTACGTTCATCACCGGTACGTCGGTGGCCGCCGCCTGGTCGGCCTTGTCGCTGGGCGGTGCGCAGTTCGCCTCGGCCGCCGGGCGGGACCAGGCACTGGCGACCACGGCCGCGCGGGCGGTCGACGTCTCCGGGACGACCCTGGAGCAGGTGGCGACGCCGTCCGGGAGCGGCGCCTACAAGCGGCTGACGGCCGGGCCGGGGTGGCCGCTGGTGGTGCGCGGGGAGCTCGCGGCGCCGGGCTCCGGGCGGGACGACCGCCGCACCGGGCTGGCCAGCTTCGTCCAGTTCAGCGACCTGCACCTGGTGGACACCGAGTCCCCGGTGCGCTTCGAGTTCCTGGCCAAGTACAACGACAGCGCCTACCGGCCGCAGGAGGCCCTGAACGCGCGGGGCGTCTCGGCGCTCGTCGAGCGGGTCAACTCGCTGTCCGGCGGCCCGTACACCGGGATGCCGTTCAGCATGGTGATGGCCACGGGTGACAACACCGACAACCACGAGCTGGCCGAGCTCGACTGGTACCTCACCGTCATGGGCGGTGGGCGGATGGCTCAGAACACCGGTGACCCGACCCGCTACGAGGGCGTGCAGAACTCCGGCAACTCGGCCTTCTGGAACCCCGAGATCGCCTTCAACGACGTCTACAAGACGAAGGGCTTCCCGCAGGTCCCCGGCTTCCTGGCCGCGGCCGGCCGGCCCTTCGACGCGCCGGGCCTGAAGACCCCCTGGTACACCACCGTCGGCAACCACGACGACAGCATCGAGGGCTCGCTGCCGGACTTCGGGCTGCTGAACGACCTCTACACGGGCGGGCTCAAGCTGGAGGGCTGCGACGACGCGACCGCCGCCCAGCTGATGGACTCGCTGCGCCGCGACCCGGCGGGCGCCGTGCTGCTGCTCGCCAAGCTGCTCGCGAACGGCGAGGCGGTGCGCCGGGTGACCCCGGACGAGCGCCGGCACCCGTTCACGCTCAAGGAGTTCGCCAAGGCCCACCTCAACCCGGCCGTCACCGGCGCCGGTCCGTTCGGGCACGGCTTCACCTCGGACATGGTGGGCAGTGGCAAGCTCTACTACACCTTCCGGATCTCGGAGAAGGTCGTCGGCATCAGCCTGGACACCACCAACCAGGCCGGGTTCGCCGACGGTTCGCTCGGCACCGCGCAACTGCGCTGGCTGGAGCAGCAGTTGAAGGACCACAGCGGGCACTGGTACGACACCAACGGGAACCGGGTCACGGGCGGCAGCACCGACGACGTGATCCTGGTCTTCAGCCACCACACCAGCGGCTCGATGGGCAACCTGCTGCCGGACCCGCGCAACGTCTTCGAGAAGCGGCACGACGGCAACGAGCTGGTCGCGCTGCTGCAGCGCTACCCGAACGTGGTCGCCTGGGTGAACGGGCACACCCACATGAACAAGATCACGGCGCACGGGCACGCGGTGCCGGAGCGGGCGTTCTGGGAGATCAACACCGCCTCGCACATCGACTACCCGCAGCACGGCCGCATCATCGAGATCGCGGACAACGGGGACGGAACGCTGTCGCTGTTCACCACGCTGATCGAGTCCTCCGCGCCGTACACGACGGACTTCGGCAGCACCACGGACGCCAACCTGGCGGCGCTGTACCGCGAGCTGTCGTACAACGACCCGAACGGGCGGGTCTCGGCGCTGCTGGGAGCCGGGGAGGACCACAACACCGAGCTGCTGATCACCAAGCCGACCCGGTGACGGGCACGGCGCGAAGGTGGGCGCGAAGGTGCGGCGGGCGGGCGCGAAGCGCGGGCGCAGGCCGGGCGCGGGGCACGGACGTGACGGCCGACAGGTAACAGTCGACAGGTAACGGCGAACAGAAGACAGATGACAGCTGACAGATGATGAAATCTGTCAGCTGTCATCTGTCATTCGTGCGCCGTCACGCTTCCGGGTACCGCCGGGGCGTCCAGACGACCTCCACGCCGCCGCTCCGCTCGACCGCCTGGGTCTGTGAGGAGCCGATCAGCAGGATGGTCCGCATGTCGACCAGCGCCGGGTCCAGCTCGCCCAGCCGGACGGTCCGGATCCGCTCGGTCGGCCCGCCGACGTCGCGGGCCATCACCACCGGGGTCTCCGGGACCCGGTGCTCCAGCAACAGGTCCCGGGCCAGGCCGACCTGGGTGGTGCGGGACTTCGAGCCCGGGTTGTACAGCGCGAGCACCAGGTCCGCCTCGGCCGCGGCGCGCAGCCGCTTGGCCACCACGTCCCACGGCTTGAGCCGGTCCGAGAGCGAGACCACCGCGTAGTCGTGCCCCAGCGGCGCGCCCGCCCGGGAGGCGGCCGCGTGGGCGGCGGTCATCCCGGGGACGATCCGCACCGGGACGTCCCGGTAGTCCGGCTCGCAGGCGACCTCCAGCACGGCGGTGGCCATCGCGAAGACGCCCGGGTCGCCCGAGGACACCACGCAGACCCGGTGCCCGCGCCGGGCGAGGTCCAGGGCGAACTCGGCGCGCTCCGACTCCACCTTGTTGTCGGAGCCGTGCCGACGCTGACCCGGCCGCTCCGGCACCCGGTCCAGGTAGGTGGTGTAGCCGACCAGGTCGGTGGCCTCGGCCAGCGCGCCGCGCGCCTCGGGGGTCAGCCAGAGCGGCCCGGCCGGCCCGGTGCCCACCACGGTCACGCTGCCCACGCCGTCGGCGAGCCGTACGGCCGGCTCCAGCGGGGCGACCTTGCTCGGCAGCACCGCCACCGAGAAGTACGGGACGCTCTCCCCGTCGACCTCGGCGAGCGGCGCGATGCGCTCCCCGTCCATGAAGGCGCGCTCGACGTACTGGGCGTCGTCCAGTCGCCCCGCCCGCTCCAGCGCGCGCCGGACGGCCGGGAAGGTGCGCCCCAGTTTCATGATCACGGCGGAGTCGGCGGAGGCGATCCGCGCGGTCAGCTCCTCCTCGGGCAGGGTGCCCGGGATGACGGTGAGCGTCTCCTCCGCCTCGGTCAGCGGCTGTCCGAGCCGGGCCGCCGCCGCACTGACCGAGGTCACGCCGGGCACCACCTCGGTCGGGTAGCGGTGCGCGAGCCGCTTGTGCATGTGCTGGTAGGAGCCGTAGAACAGCGGGTCGCCCTCGGCTAGGACGACGACGTCGCGCCCGGCGTCCAGGTGGGCGGCCAGCCGCGCGGCGGCCTCCTCGTAGAACTCGTCCAGCGCGCCCCGGTAGCCGCCGGGGTGGTCGGTGCTCTCGACGGTGAGCGGGTAGACCAGCTTCTCCTCGATCTGACCATCCGTCAGATAGCTTTCGGCGATCGAGCGGGCGATGGACCGGCCGTGCCGGGCGCTGTGGTAGGCCACCACGTCGGCCTTGCCGATGAGTTCGGCCGCGCGGACGGTCACCAGCGACGGGTCACCGGGGCCGAGTCCAACACCGTACAGTCGGCCGATGGTGTTCTGACGATCCGTCACTCTTCCTCGCTCGCAATCGCGTTGATGGCGGCGGCGGCGATCGCGCTGCCGCCGCGCCGGCCGCGCACCACCAGGTGCTCCAGGCCGGAGGGGTGTTCGGCCAGGGCCTGCTTGGACTCGGCGGCGCCGATGAAGCCGACCGGTACACCGATCACCGCGGCCGGGCGCGGCGCGCCCGCCTCGATCATCTCCAGCAGCCGGAACAGCGAGGTCGGCGCGTTGCCGACGGCGACCACCGCGCCCTCCAGCCGGGGCAGCCACAGCTCCATGGCCGCCGCACTGCGGGTGTTGCCCATCGCGCGGGCGAGTTCGGGCACCGACGGGTCGGTGAGGGTGCAGATCACCTCGTTGTCAGCGGGCAGCCGCTTGCGGGTCACCCCGCTCGCGACCATGTTGACGTCGCAGAGGATGGGCGCACCGGCGTGCAGCGCCGCGCGCGCCGAGGCGACCACGCCGGGCGAGTACACCAGGTCCTCGACCAGGTCGGTCATCCCGCAGGCGTGGATCATCCGCACCGCGACCTGGGAGACGTCCGCCGGGAGGGCGGCCAGATCGGCCTCCGCACGGATGGTGGCAAAGGACTGGCGGTAGATGGACGCGCCGTCCTTCTCGTACTCGATCACTTCGTGGTCCTCCTGGCCTCGGCGACCGCCTCGGCCATCTCCTCGTTCCTCACGTCCACGGGTCCGCCCGCGGTCGTGGTCGGCCCGTTCACCGTCACCCGGTAGCCGTGCCCCGTGGCGAGCACGTCCACCCACCGCCCGGCCGGGTGGCCGCAGCGCCGTTCACAGCCGGACCAGTGGACGGGCAGCCCGCCCGTCCCCGCATCCTCCCCGCTCCCGGCCCTCGCACCCGTGTCCAGCGCCCGGGCCGCGTCGGACCGTACGTCGGCCAGCGACTTGGCGCAGCCCGGCAGCCCGGTGCAGGCCGTGGCCCGTTCCCAGGCGGAGCCCTGCCCGGTGCGGAACCCGGCCGCCGCCAACGCGGGCAGCCGGTCGGCCGGCGCGCCGGGCAGCACCGCACCGCGCCAGGGGGTCAGCCGCAGTTCACCCGCCGAGGCCGCGACCAGCGCGCGCCACTGGGCGGCGCTCGCCCGCCCGAAGCGCATGCCCACCGAGAGGCCGCCGGGCAGCGCGCCCACCGGGGCGGCGACGGCGGACGGGGTGCAGGCGGGCGGCAGCGGCACGGAGCCCGCCGGCAGCAGCTCGGGAACCTCGCGCAGGTGCCAGGCCCTGCGGCCGCCGCGGCGCAGCGCGTCCAGGAAGGCGCGGGCCGCGTCCAGCGCGGCCGCCACCTCCTGCCCGGCCTCCACCGGGTGCCCCTGGTCGGCCCGCCCGAGGCGCAGCAGGGCGGCTCCGCCCGGAGCTGCGATCAATGTCACATCGGCGTCGAGCGCGGCGACGTCGCCCCGCCCGTCGTCCAGCGCGAACAGGAACTTGCCGGAGAGTCCGGCCGCCCACTCGCTCGCGCACAGCCGCGCGTCCAGTTCCCGTACCCAGGCCTGCACATCGGCGTTGCCGAGGGCGTCCAGCCCCGCCAGTGGCGAGGCGACGATGTTGCGCACCCGCTCGTGGGTGTCCGAGGGCAGCAGCCCGACGGCGCGCAGGCGCTCGGCGAGTTCGGTCCCGCAGTCCGGGGCCAGGCCCCGGAGTTGGACGTTGCCGCGCGAGGTGGTCTCCAACTCCCCGTCGCCCAGGGCCTGTGAAGCCTCGGCCAGGGCGAGTGCCTGACGGTTCGTCAGCAGCCCGCCGGGCAGCCGGACCCGGGCGAGGCCTCCGTCGTCGGCAGTGTGCAGGCGAAGGGCCCCGGGGCAGGCGTCCGCGCGCCCCCGGTCGGGCACGGCGGCGCCCGGCGCGGTGGCGTCGGGTGTCGGTGGCATGGCGGCGAGCATACAGATGATCCGATCGCTTGCCTCCGTCCGCTGCGTCACACCCGGCAGCACGCCCGGCCCACCGCCCGGCCCCCGTGAGCGCCGTGCGCCCGGGCGTGCGCCGGGCCCTGCGCCGGGCGAGGCGAAGCTGGCTCTCCCCCAGGTCAGCCGCACCCCGTACGATGCAGGCGGGCGGTCCCCAGCGGGCCGTCCACGCCAGCGACGGCGCAGGGGAGGAAACCGGTGCAAGCCCGGTGCGGTCCCGCCACTGTGACCGCGGTTCACCGGGAAGCCGGTCGGCCGCGGGAGCCAGGAACTCCCGCCGTCCTCCACCGGCCCGGGGCGCGGACCCCGAGGAAGGCAGAAATGCACCAGCGCTGTCGCATGCCCGCGCGCGTTCCCGCGGCCGCCACCGCGGCCGCCCCGGCCACCACTGCGGCCATCCTGGCCACCGACGAGGCCGGGAGGGCCTTCGCATGATCCTGCTGCTGTCGACGTCCGACACCGACCTGCTCAGTGCCCGCGCCTCGACGGGCCCGGTCCCGTACCGGCTCGGCAACCCGGCCCGGCTGACCCCCGAGGACCTGCCCGCGCTGCTGGAGGGCACCGAGCTGGTCGTGGTCCGTCTGCTCGGCGGGCGCCGCGCCTGGCAGGAGGGCCTGGACGCGCTGCTGGCCGGCCCCCGCCCGGTGGTGGTGCTGACCGGTGAGCAGGCCCCCGACGCCCAGCTCATGGAACTGTCCACCGTCCCGGCCGGCATCGCCGCCGAGGCGCACGCCTACCTCGCCCACGGCGGCGCGGCCAACCTGGCCGAGCTGGGCGCCTTCCTCTCCGACACCGTGCTGCTGACCGGCCACGGCTTCGCCCCGCCCGCCTCCGCCCCCGCCTGGGGCCCGCTGGAGCGCGAAGCCCGCACGACCGACGGCCCGACCGTCGCCGTGCTCTACTACCGGGCCCACCACATGAGCGGCAACACCGCTTTCGTGGAGACGCTCTGCCGGGCCGTCGAGGACCAGGGCGCCCGCGCCCGGGCCTACTACTGCGCCTCGCTGCGCGGCGCCGAACCCGAGCTGCTGGCCGAGCTCGGCGCCGCCGACGCGATCGTCACCACCGTGCTCGCCGCCGGCGGCACCCGCCCGGCCGACGCCCAGGCCGGCGGGGACGAGGAGGCCTGGGACGCCGGTGCGCTGGCCGCCCTCGACCGTCCGATCCTCCAGGCCCTCTGCCTCACCTGGTCGCGCGCCCAGTGGGAGGCCAGCGACGACGGCCTGTCCCCGCTGGACACCGCCACCCAGGTCGCGGTGCCGGAGTTCGACGGCCGCCTGATCACCGTGCCGTTCTCCTTCAAGGAGCTGGACGAGGACGGCCTGACCGTCTACGCCGCCGACCCGGAGCGCGCCGCCCGCGTCGCCGGCACCGCCGTTCGCCACGCCCGGCTGCGCCACGTCCCGGCCGCCGAGCGCCGCCTCGCCCTGGTGTTGTCCGCCTACCCGACCAAGCACGCCCGGGTCGGCAACGCCGTCGGCCTGGACACCCCGGCCAGCGCCGTCCGGCTGCTGCACCGGCTGCGCGAGGAGGGCATGGACCTCGGGAGCGACCTGCCCGGCCTGGACGACAGCACCGAGGAAGGTCATGAAGGCGACGCGATCATCCATGCCCTGATCGCGGCCGGCGGGTACGACCAGGACTGGCTCACCGAGGACCAGCTGGCCCGCAACCCGGTCCGCATCCCCGCCGCCGACTACCGCCGCTGGTACGCCACGCTCCCCCAGGGCCTGCGCGACCGGGTCGAGGAGCACTGGGGCCCGGCCCCCGGCGAGCTGTACGTCGACCGCTCGCAGAACCCGGACGGCGACATCGTGCTCGCCGCGATCCGCTCCGGGAACCTGCTGGTGCTCATCCAGCCGCCGCGCGGCTTCGGCGAGAACCCGGTCGCCATCTACCACGACCCCGACCTGCCGCCGAGCCACCACTACCTGGCCGCCTACCGCTGGATCGAGGCCGCCCAGGAGGACGGCGGCTTCGGCGCCCACGCCGTCATCCACCTCGGCAAGCACGGCAACCTGGAGTGGCTGCCCGGCAAGACCGCCGCGCTGTCCGCCGAATGCGGCCCGGACGCCGTCCTCGGCGACCTCCCGCTGATCTACCCCTTCCTGGTCAACGACCCGGGCGAGGGCACCCAGGCCAAGCGCCGCGCCCACGCCACGCTGGTCGACCACCTCGTGCCGCCGATGGCCCGGGCCGACTCCTACGGCGACATCGCACGCCTGGAGCAGTTGCTCGACGAGCACTCCAACATCGCCGCGATGGACCCGGCCAAGCTGCCCGCGATCCGCGCCCAGATCTGGACCCTGATCCAGGCCGCCAAGCTGGACCACGACCTCGGCCTGGACGAGCGCCCCGAGGACGACGGCTTCGACGACTTCCTGCTGCACGTCGACGGCTGGCTGTGCGAGGTCAAGGACGCCCAGATCCGCGACGGCCTGCACGTCCTCGGCCAGGCCCCGGTCGGCACCGACCGGGTCAACCTCGTGCTCGCCATCCTGCGCGCCCGGCAGATCTGGGGCGGCGTCAGCGCGCTGCCCGGCCTGCGCGAGGCGCTCGGCCTGGACGAGGCGGCCCTCACCCTGGGCGCCACCGACGCGGCCGAGGCCCGGGCCCGCGCGCTGGTCGAGGCGATGGAGGCGGAGGACTGGGCGCCCGAGGCGGTGGAGAAGGTCGCCGCTGGGCTCCCGGAGGCGGTCGGCGAGGTGCTGAGCTTCGCCGCCACCCAGGTGGTGCCGCGGCTGGCCGCCACCACCGACGAACTGGACGCCGTGCTGCACGCGCTCCAGGGCGGCTTCGTCCCGGCCGGCCCGTCCGGCTCCCCGCTGCGCGGCCTGGTCAACGTGCTGCCGACCGGCCGCAACTTCTACTCCGTCGACCCGAAGGCCGTCCCGAGCAAGCTCGCCTGGGAGACCGGCCAGGCGCTGGCGAGCTCGCTGGTCGACCGCTACCGGGCCGACAACGACGGCGCCTACCCGCCCTCGGTCGGGCTCTCGCTCTGGGGCACCAGCGCGATGCGCACCGCCGGCGACGACATCGCCGAGGCCTTCGCCCTGCTCGGCGTCCGCCCGGTCTGGGACGACGCCTCGCGCCGGGTCACCGGCCTGGAGCCGATCCCGCTGGACGAACTCGGCCGCCCGCGCATCGACGTCACGCTGCGCATCTCGGGCTTCTTCCGGGACGCCTTCCCGCACGTGGTCGCCCTGCTGGACGACGCGGTGCGCCTGGCCGCCGCCCAGGACGAGGACCCCGAGTCGAACTACGTCCGGGCACACGTGCAGGCCGACCTCGCGGTGCACGGCGACGAGCGCAAGGCCACCGTCCGTGTCTTCGGCTCCCGCCCGGGCACCTACGGCGCCGGCCTGCTCCAGCTGATCGACAGCCGGGACTGGCGCACCGACGCCGACCTCGCCGAGGTCTACACCGTCTGGGGCGGCTACGCGTACGGCCGCGGGCTGGACGGCCGCCCGGCGCGCGAGGAGATGGAGACCGCGTACAAGCGGATCACCGTCGCCGCGAAGAACACCGACACCCGCGAGCACGACATCGCCGACTCGGACGACTACTTCCAGTACCACGGCGGCATGGTGGCCACCGTCCGCGCCCTCACCGGCAAGGCCCCGACCGCCTACATCGGCGACTCGACCCGCCCGGAGACGGTCCGCACCCGCACCCTGACCGAGGAGGCCGCCCGCGTCTTCCGCGCCCGGGTGGTCAACCCGCGCTGGATCGAGGCGATGCGCCGCCACGGCTACAAGGGCGCCTTCGAGATGGCCGCGACGGTCGACTACCTGTTCGGCTACGACGCCACGACGGGCGTGGTCGCGGACTGGATGTACGAGAAGCTGACCGAGGAGTACGTCCTCGACCCGGTCAACCGCGAGTTCCTGGCGGGCGCCAACCCGTGGGCACTGCACGGGATCAGCGAGCGACTGCTGGAGGCGGCGAGCCGCGGGCTGTGGGAGCGGCCGGACCCGGAGCTGATCGAGCAGCTGCAGGCCGCGTTCCTGGAGACCGAGGGCGACCTGGAGGGCGACGAGGGCTGACCCTCCGGCGGGCCGGTGTCAATCCCGCGCGACGCCGTCTGGCACCGGCCGCCACCCGAGCGGACAATACGGGGCATGTCGCGCCGCACCGCTCCCGCCAGCCCAGCCCCGAGCACGACCCCCGCCGAGGAACGGCTGCCGCGCGCGCCGCACCGGTACCGGGCGCGGCTCGGGGCGCTGGCGGCCGGGGCCGTGCCGGTGGTGGCCTTCCCTGCGCCGGGGCAGGCGTGGCTGGCCTGGGTCGCGCTGGTCCCGGGGCTGCTGCTGATGCAGCGGGCACCGTCGGGTCGGGAGGCGGCGGTGCGCGGGTGGTGGTTCGGGGCCGGGTTCATCCTGACCGGGATGTACTGGCTGGTGCCGTCGATCGGGCCCGCGCTGCCGGTGCTCGCGGTCCTGTTCGGGGCGCTGCAGGCCGTGGTCGGGTGCGCGGTGCACCGCCTGCTGCACCCCCCGCTGACCACCCGTCGGGCGCTGCTCGCGCTGCTGGTGGTCCCGGCGGTGTGGGTGTCCACCGAGTACGCGCGCTCCTGGCACGCGCTCGGCGGGCCGTGGGCGCTGCTCGGCGCCACCCAGTGGCAGCACCCGGCGATCCTCGGACTGGCCTCGGCGGGCGGCGTCTGGCTGGTCAGCGCGGCGGTGGCGGCGGCGAACACCGGGGCGCTGATCGCGCTGACGGCGGTGCACTGGCGGCCCCGGGCAGCCGCCGCGCTGGTGACCGTCCTCGTGCTGGCCGCCGGTCCGCTGCTGTTCGCGCTGCGCCCTGCGCCGGCGGGGGCCGGGACGTTGACGGTGGCGCTGGTCCAGCCCGGCATCGTCGAGGACCCGCAGGCCCGGTTCGAGGCCGGTGCGCGGGACACCGCCGCCCTGGTCGGGGAACCAGTGGACCTGGTGGTGTGGGGCGAGAGCAGCACCACCGCCGACCTGGACCGCGATCCGGCCGCGCTGGAGGGACTGCGTCGGCTCGCCGCCACCACGGGCGCCGAGGTGATGGCCGGGGAGGACGCCCGCAAGGCCGACGGGCGGATCTCCAAGGACGCGGTGCTGGTCTCCCCGGCCGGGGTCGTGGACCGCTACCGCAAGATCAGGCTGGTGCCCTTCGGCGAGTACATCCCGCTGCGGCCGGTGCTCGGCTGGATCGCCGGGGTCAGCCGCGCGGCGGGCGAGAACCGGGCGCCCGGCACCGCCTTCCACGTGCTGCCCGCCACCGACCGCTCGGGCCGGCCGCTGCCGGTCGGCGCGCTGATCTGCTTCGAGTCGGCCTTCCCGGACATGGCGCGCACGGCGGCCCGGGACGGCGCCCGGGTGCTGGTCTACCAGTCGTCGACCTCGACCTTCCAGCGCACCTGGGCGCCCGAGCAGCACGTCTCGCTGGCGGCGATCCGTGCTGCCGAGACCGGGCGCCCGGCCGTGCAGGCCTCACTGACCGGCGTCTCCGCGGCCTTCGACGCCCAGGGCCGGGAGCTCGCCCGGCTGGGCACCGACGGCACCGGCGCGCTGACCGTACGCCTGCCGCTGACCGCGCCCGGGACGGTGACCTGGTACGACCGGATCGGCGACGTGGTGCCGATGGGCGCCCTGCTGGTCACGGCGGGCGCGGCGGTGTCCGCCCGGCGCTCGCGCGCCGCCGCCCGGCGGGCGGCCGGGGCCGGCGCTCAGCCCTCCGTCTAGGGCTGGACAGGCCCTACCGCTCCCGCTCAGCCTTCGGTGGCGTCGCGGTAGATGCCGAACGCGGCGCCCTGGGGGTCGCGCAGCACGGCGGTCCGGCGGCCGCCCGGCATGGAGACGGCGGGCACCAGCACGTCCCCGCCCATGGCGACCGCCCGGTTGACGGTGTTGTCGGCGTCGGCGACCGAGAAGTACGGCAGCCAGTGCGGCGGCGCCTGGGGCGGGAACCGGTCCTCCATGTCGACCATCCCGCCGAAGCCCTGGCCGTCCAGGCCCCACTGGGTGTAGTGCTCGGACGGCGCGACGGACCAGCCGAAGACCCGGGGGTAGAAGGCCCGCGCGCCGTCCGTGTCCCGGGTGGCCAGTTCCACCCAGCCCAGCGAGCCGGGCTCGTTGAACACCCCGGCGCCCTTGAAGGCGCGGGCCTGCCAGAGGATGAAGACCGCGCCGGACGGGTCGGCGGACACCGAGAAGCGGCCGTGGTCGAGCACGTCGGTGGGCTCCTTGAGGACCTTGCCGCCGGCCGCCTTGACCTTGGACGCGATGAGTTCGGCGTCGGCGACCGCGAAGGCGACCGTCCAGGCCGTCGGCTGCTGCGGCGCGTACCGCGGAGTGATGGCGGCGGCCGGGGCGCCGCCGACGAGCATCTGGGTGTAGCCCTCGGCTTCGGGACGGGCGCCGCTGTCGGGGCGCCAGCCGAACAGTTCGGTGTAGAAGGTCCGGGCGGCGGGCGGGTCGTCGGTGCCCAGCTCGACCCAGCAGGGGGCGTTGGTGGTGACGGCGGTCTGCTTCATGGTTCTGGCTCTGGCTCTCTCGGGGTACTGGGACGGGAGTTGCTGATGCTTGGTCAAGGTCTCCGGTGGTCAGGCGACTTCGACGACGACCTTGCCGCGTACGTGCCCGGACTCGACCGCGGCGATCGCCTCGGCCGCGCGGTCGAGCGGGTAACGGCCGGTGATGTGCGGGTCGAGGTCGCCGGCGGCGACCAGGGCGGCGAGTGCGGCGAGGCTCTTGGAGGTGGTCGAGCGGGCGACGGGCTTGCCGCCGAGTTCGGCGGCGGTGGCGGGGTCGGCGGTGCTGACCAGCTCGGTGCGGTCGGTACGGACGGCGGCCACGGCGCGCAGGGCGTCTCCGCCGACCAGGTCGAGGATGGCGTCGACGCCGTCGGGGGCGGCCTCGGCGACCCTCTCGGCGACGCCGTCGCCGTAGCGGACCGGGGTGGCGCCGAGGGACTCCACGAACGAGCGGTTGGCGTCGCTCGCGGTGCCGAGCACGGTCAGGCCCCGACCGCGGGCGAGCTGGGCGGCGGCGCTGCCGACCCCGCCGGCGATGCCGAGGACCAGCAGCACCCGCCCGGTGCCGAGGGCGAGTTGGCGCAGGGCGTCGTCCGCGGTGGCGACCGAGACGCCGAGCACGGCGGCCCGGTCGAAGCCGACGGCCTCGGGCTTGAGGGCGCTCAACTCGGCACGCAGCAGGGTCTGTTCGGCGAAGCCCCCGGCGGCGGCGAGGCCGAACACCTCGTCGCCCGGGGTGAACCCGGCGACCCCGGGGCCGACCTGCTGCACCACCCCGGCCGCCTCCTGGCCCATGACGGAGGGCAGTTCACGCTCCCGACCGAGGCGCCCCCGGCGGATCTTCCAGTCGACCGGGTTCACCCCGGCGGCCCGGACCGTGATCGCCAGCTGGCCGGGACCGGGGGTGAGCACCGGACGGTCGAGGAACTCCTGCGTTTCCGCTCCGCCGTAGTCGACGAAGCCGAATGCCTTGGCCATCGGTGATCCCACTCCTCGGGTAACGGCCTGCGGCCCCTGCCCCCCGCCCCAGCATGCGGGGCGCGGCGGGGTGGGGGCGGGCGCTGGTGGGCCGAACGGGGGTGGGCGAACGATTGACAGCGGACAGCTGACAGATTTCGAAATCTGTCAGCTGTCCGCTGTCATCTGTTTGCCGGAACCCGGCGCCCCGGCGCCCCGGCGCCCGACGGCCGTCGACCGTCAGCCGCGCACGGCCCGTGTCACCGGCATCCAGAGGTCGGCCAGCGCGTCGCCCGTCCCGGGAACGAAGCGGGTCCGCAGGATCTCCGGGCCCGGCCGGGTCTCGTACGGGTTGGACGGGAACCACTGGCTGTAGGTGTCCCCCCACATCTCCTGCAGCGCCTGGGGGAACGGCCCGGTGTTGGTGAACACCGCCCACATCCCGGCCGGGACGTGCAGGACGTCCAGGTCGTCCGGGACGACCGCGTCCTCCCGCGCCACCACCGCGTGCCAGTAGTCGAGTTCGGACCCCTCCTCCCGATTGGGCGAGAAGTCGTCGGTCACCGACACGATGCCGAGCGGGTCCTTGCCGCTCAGGGCCGTGATCCGCTCGACGGTCTCCGCACCGAGCCCCTTGACGAACTCGGCGATGTGCGGGTTGACCCCCAGGTAGATCAGCGGAACCCGGGCCTTCCGGCCGACGATCCGGAAGGCCGGCCTCTCGATGATCCGGTACTCCATGCTGCTGCTTCCCTCCACGATGAGTCGGAAGGACATCCGGGGCTGGGAGACGAGGACCGCTCCGTCGCGCCGGGCCTCCCCGGGCCCCACCCCGTGCATCGACCGGAACGCCCGGGCGAACGCCTCTCCCGAGGTGTAGCCGTACCGGACCGCGATGTCGAGCAACGTCCGACCGCCGTCGAGCACTTCGGCCCCGGCAACGGTCAGCCGCCGACGTCGGACGTACTCCGACAGCGGCATCCCGGCGAGCATCGAGAACAGCCGCCTGAAGTGGTACTCCGACGTCATCGCGGTCCGAGCCAGCTCGGCCACGTCGATCTCCCGCTCCAGGTTCCGTTCGATGTCCTCCATCGCCCGGTTCAGGTGCTCCAGCACGCCGATCCCGCCCTTCCCTTGATGATCACTGTAGGAAGGACCCACCTTGCCGTACCCGACGATCGGTGCCCGGTGCGGTCGGGTGCCGGTCGCCGGGCGACCGGCAGGGCGAGAGGGCTCAGACCAGGCCCTGGGCCAGCATCGCGTCCGCGACCAGTTCGAAGCCCGCGATGTTCGCGCCCACCATGTAGTCGCCCGGGTGCCCGTAGCGCTCGGCGGTGGTGAAGCAGGAGTCGTGGATGTGCTTCATGATCCCGGCCAGCCGCTCCTCGGTGCGCTCGAAGGACCAGGAGTCGCGCGAGGCGTTCTGCTGCATCTCCAGCGCGCTGGTCGCGACGCCGCCCGCGTTGGCCGCCTTGCCGGGACCGAAGGCGACCCCGGCCTCCTGGAGGACCCGCACGGCCTCGGGGGTGGTGGGCATGTTCGCTCCCTCGGCGACGGCGAGCACCCCGTTCCGGACCAGGGCGAGCGCGTCGGCCTCGGTCAGCTCGTTCTGGGTGGCGCAGGGCAGCGCGACCTCGCAGGGCACGCTCCACACGCCCGGGCCCTCGACGAACCGCACGTGGCTGCCGCGCAGTTCGGCGTAGTCGGAGACCCGGCCGCGCCGGACCTCCTTGACCTCCTTGAGCAGGTCGAGGTCGATGCCCTTCTCGTCGACCACGTAGCCGGACGAGTCGGAGCAGGTCAGCACCGTCGCGCCGAGCTGCTGGGCCTTCTCGATCGCGTACACGGCCACGTTGCCGGAGCCGGAGACGACCACCCGGCGCCCGTCCAGGTCGTCACCCCGGCTGCGCAGCATCTCGGCGGTGAACAGGACGCAGCCGTAACCGGTGGCCTCGGTGCGGACCTGCGCGCCGCCCCAGCCGAGGCCCTTGCCGGTGAGCACGCCGGCCTCGTAGCGGTTGGTGATCCGCTTGTACTGGCCGAAGAGGTAGCCGATCTCGCGGCCGCCGACGCCGATGTCACCGGCCGGGACGTCGGTGTGCTCGCCGAGGTGGCGGTACAGCTCGGTCATGAAGGACTGGCAGAACCGCATGATCTCCGCGTCCGAACGGCCCTTGGGGTCGAAGTCGGAGCCGCCCTTGCCGCCACCGATCGCCAGCCCGGTGAGGGCGTTCTTGAAGATCTGCTCGAAGCCGAGGAACTTGATGATGCCGAGGTTCACCGAGGGGTGGAAGCGCAGGCCGCCCTTGTACGGGCCGAGGGCGCTGCTGAACTCCACCCGGAAGCCGCGGTTGACGTGGATGTCCCCGGAGTCGTCGGTCCACGGCACCCGGAACATCAGCTGCCGCTCGGGTTCGCAGATCCGCTCGACGAGCCGGGCGTCGAGGAGTTCGGGGCGGTGGGCGAGCACCGGGGAGAGGGTCTCCAGCACCTCGTGGACGGCCTGGTGGAACTCCTCCTCGCCCTTGTTGCGGCGGACCACGTCCGCGTAGAGCGCCTCGATCGCGCGCTGCTCGGCGTCGAAGCGGGACCGCGGGCCGGGGGCGGAGGAGGCGGAGGGGGTGGTGACGCGACTCGTCGGCATCTGATCAGGACCTTCCGTGGTCGTCGGTGGTCGTGCGCGAGGCGTTCCCGTGCCCAGGAAACGGGAGGAAGTCTCGCAGTGCCCACAGTCTCGGCTCCCACCCCTTCCACATGGTGGACCGCCGCGGGCGGGAACAGACGGGGCGGGTGGGGACAGACGGGGCGGGTGGGGCGTTTTGCGCCTCCGGTGTCGAGCCGGGCACCGTCCGCATCCAGTTGTTCAAATTGGAACGACCTAGTACGGTCAACAGCCGATCCATCCGGATCCCACCGATCCACCCCGGTCCACCCCGATCGACGGAGGCCCACCCATGCCGCAGCCCGGCTCCGCCACGGTGCGCTCGCGTGTGCGCATCCCGCTGACCTTCCCCGACGGCTACCGCGCAGAGGCGGAGGTCTTCACCTTCCACGGCCTCGCCGACGGCGCCGAGCACCTGGCGATGGCCCTCGGCACGGTGCCTGACGGCGGGACGCCGCTGGTGCGGCTGCACTCCGAGTGCCTGACCGGCGACGTCTTCGGCTCGGACCGCTGCGACTGCGGTCCGCAGCTGCGCGAGTCGGTGGAGCTGATCAGCAAGGCCGGCGGCTACCTGCTCTACCTGCGGCAGGAGGGCCGGGGCATCGGGCTGTACAACAAGCTCGACGCCTACGCCCTGCAGGACTCCGGCCTGGACACGTACGACGCCAACACCGCGCTCGGCCTCCCCGAGGACGGCCGGGACTACACCGCGGCCGCCCAGATGCTCGCCGCACTCGGGATCGGCGGCACGGGCGGGACCGACGGCACGGGCGGCATCGACGGCACGGGCGGCACGCGCGGCATCGACCTGCTGAGCAACAACCCGGACAAGGCCGCGCAGTTGGCCGGACTCGGCGTCACCGTGCGGCGGCGGGTGCCGACCGGCGTCCACCTGTCGGCGAGCAACGTCCGGTACCTGACCGCGAAGGTGGAGCGGACCGGGCACTCGATCGAGCTCTCCCGACTGGTCGGCTGACCACTGCCGGCCGCCGGCGGACGGAGCACGGCGAACAGATGTCAGCGAACGGATGACAGCTTTCGAAATCTGTCGTCTGTTCGCTGACATCAGTCATCCGTCAGCCGTCATCCGCCGGCTGTCACCCGTCACCTGCCGGCCGGCCGCCCGCCCCGCACCGTCCACAGCACTCCGTGCGCCGCCAGCGGCAGCGCCACCAGCAGCGCGGCCCAGAAGGCTCCGTGCCCCCACCAGTTCGCGACCGCGTCGAACACTCCCTCGAACACCGGGATCCGCAGGGCCTCCACCGGCCCCAGCGCCCCGGGCCACGCCCCCAGGAACAGCGTCCCGAGGATCCAGACGACGAACAGCACCCGCGCTGTGACCGGCGTTCCGAGGGTGCTCAGCAGCGACACCGCCGCCAGCAGAATGACGAACCCCGCCTGGTAGGACGCGCCGGTCTGGCCGGTCCCCCAGGAGTCCGGCATCCGGTGCGCCCCGGTGGCCGCGAGCCGCACCTCCACGGCCGCCCAGAGCAGCAGCACCAGCACCCCGGTGCTGCCGAGCGCGAACCGGAGCCGGTCCCGCGTCCCCGCCCGGCCCGTCCTCCACGCCCCGGAGGCGGCCGCCTCCGGCAGCGGCCGCCCCGCCGCCCGCGCGGAGCGCCGGTCGAGGTCCCGCCAGCCCTCCCGGACCTGCCGACGCGCCTGCTGCGCGGGTTTGAGCAGCCGGTCGCAGGCCCGCTCGATCAGCACGAAGGCCACCACGACCGCGATCACCGCGACGATCCCGGCCCAACTCCCCATCCCGCCCTCGAACATGACCACCCGCTCAGCCACCGGCTGCGGCGCCTCCACCGCTGTCATAGGTGGTCCGAGCCGCAGGTAGCCGATCGTGAGGGCGCCCACGCCGGTCAGCAGGGCCGTACCGAAGCCGACCCGAGCCGGGAAGAACGCGAGTACGGCGGCCGCCACGAAGGCCGCGCCCAGTTTGCCGACCACCTGCTCCGCCGCGCGCTTCCCGGCGGAGTGCAGCGGGCCGCCGAACAGGTCCGGCGAGAGGTCGAGCCGGTGACCGGCCTCGACCGGGAGGCGCAGTACCGCCCCCGCCCACAGCAGCAGCCCCAGGCCCACCACCAGCAGTGCGACCGCCGCCACCCGGCGCGGCACCATCGTGCGGGCGTACGGCCACCAGAGCCGCAGCCGGCCCGCCCAGTCCACCGGCGGCCGTTGACGCCGCTCCCGCCACAGCCGGGCCGCCCGCCCGACCCGGGCCCGCCCCTCCCGCAGCACGCCCGTCTCCCGCTCGGGCCGCTCGACCCGCCCGCGGCCGCGCCGTCTCAGCGCCTCCGCGGCCACCATCGCCGCCCGCCCCGCGACCTGCCCCCGGTCGGCCCCGACCGCCCGCCGCCGCAACGCCGACCAGCGGCGCCGCACCACGCCCCGCGGGGTGGCCGCCTCCGGACCGGGCGCCGGACGCCGGGCCGCCGAGCGCACCGCCCTACGCACCCCGGCACCCGCCGTCAGCGCCCCGTCCACGACCGCCGCCGCGACCACCGCGGCGAGCTCCGACACCCGTACGGGCAGCGGCAGTCGGTGCAGTGCGGCGGGCAGCGGGGAGAGGCGGCCGAGCAGCCGGTACCGCTCCTCCGGGCGGATGCTCAGCCAGACCGCCAGCCGGTGCGCCTCCTCCCGCTCCTCGGGGCTGAGTCCGCCGTCGCCTCGGCGTCCGCCGCCGACCGTGCGGGCCGTGCGCTCCACCTCGGCGAGCACCTCCGGGAGCGCCGCGAGGGCGAGCAGCCGCGAGCAGTGCTCGCCGGAGCACTCGGGGTGGAAGCAGTCGTAGCGGGCGGCGACGGCCGGGGCGCCACCGCGGACCAGTTCGTCGACGAAGGCGGCGCCGTCCGGTTCGGTGGCGATGCGCTCCAGCCCGGCCGGGTCGATCGGCCGGTCGCGGTAGTGCGGGACGGCGGAGGGCGCGTAGGCCGCGCCGAGGGCGAGCACGGCGACGGCGGCCACTGCCTCCCGCCGGGAGCCGGGCGCGCGGACCACGTCGGTGAGGTAGTGCAGGTCGAACACGGAGTCCTTGACCTCGTCGCGCAGCCAGTCGCGCAGCCGCTCCGCCCCGACCGCGGCGAGCCAGCGCGCGGCAGCGCCTGAATTGCGCAGCAGCACCTCGGTGAGCCGGACCGGGTCGGTGAACGGGTCGCCGAGGAAGGTGATCGGCCGGCGCGCCCGCGGGCGGCGCCGGACCACCTCCGGGCTGCCGCCGGCCAGCCAGCTGCGGACCTCCGGGGCGGTCCAGCGGTCCTCCGGCTTCTTGGTGAACAGGCCCTGCAGGAGCAGTAGTTGACGCGGATCGGTGACGGCGGTGAGGTCCACCTCCTCGCCCATGACCAGTTCCAGCTCCAGGTCGTGGTCGGCGGCCCGCTCGCCGTCCGCGCCGACGAACCGGGGGCGGCCGACGAACAGCTCGTACAGCACGTTGCCGAGGCCCCACCAGGGCCCGGCCTCGTGGTTCTTGCCGGCCAGTTGCTCGGGGGCCATGTAGGCGACGGTGACCATCATCGCGGAGGTGAAGCGGCGGCTGTCGGTGAGCCGGTCGACGCCGCCGAAGTCGGCGATCACGAACTCCCCGGGGCCGCGGCCGGGCCGGACCAGGATGTTGGCGGGCTTGAAGTCCAGCGGGTTGCGCTGGATCCGCCGCTGCCAGAACTCCAGCAGCGAGACCAGCTCGTAGACGATCGCCTCGACAGTCCGCGGGTCAGCGTGCCCACCGCTGCGGCGCAGCCCGGCGAAATAAGCGGAGAGGGTGACCGGCAGGTACTCCATCGCCACCCAGTCGACCAGCGCGCCGTGGTGGCGGACCCGGCCGAAGTCGATCAGGTGCGGGACGTGCCGCCGGAAGCCGTCGTTGCGCAGGTGGGCGAGCAGCTCGTGGTCCATCGGCTGGCCGACGACGGACACCTTGACCGCGGCGTCGGCGCCGCCGTCGGTGCGCCGGACGTACCAGACGGTGCCCTCGGCGCCGGCGCCCGCCTTGCCGAGGGGGGTGAAGCGGGTACGCAGGGCGTCGGGGAAGCCGTCTTCGGACGGGTCGCCGTGCGCGGCGGACCCGCCCTGCGCCGCGAGGCCTCCGTCCGGGGCGGCGGTGCCGACGGGCCCGGAAGCGCCGTTCCGACTGAGCCCGGGACCGCCGTTCGGCCCGGGCCCGGAAGCGCCCTTCGGCCCGGGCCCGGGACTGCCGTTCGGGCTGGGCCCGGGGCCGATGTTGTCCTGCCAGGACGGGCCCTGGGCAGCTCGGGGCCGCACCATCTCGGTGTCGGCCTCCGGGTCGAACCGGCCCGGGGCGCCGGGCCGGACCCTGGTCGCGGCCTCCGGGTCGTGGCGGGGTCCGGGCATCCGCCGGGTCGCGGCCTCCGGGTCCACCGCGGCGGTCTGCCGGGCGCCGAGCCGGGAGGGTCGGTCCGCATCCGCCCGCGTACCGGCCCGCGCACCGCGCCGCCCGTCCCACGGCCCCCGGAACCGCGAGCCCCGTTCCCGTGACCCCCAGTCCACCCTGGTCCGCGGCGGCTCCCCCGGCGTTCCCTGGCGTCGGTCCTCCCCGGCCGGCCCGGCGTCCTGCGTTGCGCCCATGGCGGCGCCCCCTCCCCCTGCCCCGGGCCGGTGCGAGGGCCGTGGCCACGGGCGCACCGGCGCCGGGTGGTGATTCTGACGCGCCATCATCCCGCATACCGGGCAGGCACGCAGGGCGGTTTCCGCAACGCTTCCAGAACGGTTGCCGGACCGGAACGAGGAGAGGGAGGCCCGAAAGGGGCAGGTGGTGACGGCCGGGAACGGGCCCGGGATCACCCCTCCTCGACCGGGCGCCCCTTCGGCTCCTCGACGATCCTGCGGGCGATCTCGGCGGGCCGCACCGGGCGGCCGAAGTGCCAGCCCTGCGCCCAGTCGCAGCCCATCTCGCGCAGCCGCTCGGCGTCCTTGCGGGTCTCCACGCCCTCGGCCGTGACGTTCAGCCCGAGCGCGTGCGCCATCGAAACCAGGCCGCTGACGATCCGCCACCCGGTGGCCCCGTCCTTCGCCGGGTCGTGGAGGTCGCCGACGAAGGAGCCGGCGATCTTCAGCCCGGAGACGGGCAGGTCGCGCAGGTAGGCGAGGTTGGACCAGCCGGTGCCGAAGTCGTCCACCGCCAGCGACACCCCGAGGTCGACCAGCCCGTGCAGGGTGCGCAGCGCCTCGTCCTCCGGGCCGACCACGGTCGACTCGGTGATCTCCAGCTGCAGCCGGGCCGGGTCCAGGCCGGTGCCGTCCAGGATCCGGCCGAGGTCGCTGACCAGCGCGGCGCTGCGCGCCTGCCGTACCGCCAGGTTGACGTTCAGCTGCGGTGCGGCGTCGCCGTACTGCTTGATCCACTCCGCGGCCTGGCCACAGGCCTGCTCCAGCACCCAGCGGCCGAGCGGCATGATCAGACCGGTCTCCTCGGCGGTTGTGACGAACTCGTCCGGGCCGAGCACACCGAGCTGCGGGTGGCGCCAGCGCACCAGCGCCTCCACGGCGGCCATCCGGCCGTCGGAGAGGCGGTAGAGCGGCTGGTAGTCGATGAAGAACTCGCCGCGGTCCAGGGCGGCCGGCATCCGGACCGACACCGCGTAGCGGCTGACCGCGCGGGCGTTCTCCTTCGGGTCGAACAGCGTCCAGCGGCCGCGGCCGGCCTCCTTGGCGCGGTACAGCGTGAGGTCGGCGGCCCGGACGGCGGCGCCCGGGGTGGTGGTGGACACCCGCCGCTCCAGCACGCCGACGCTCGCGCCGACGGCGAGCTTGTGGTTGCCGATCAGCACCGGCCCGGCCAGCGCCTTGAGCACGGTCTTGGCCGCGGCCACCGCCTCCTGCTCGCCCCGGCAGTTCTCCAGCAGGACGACGAACTCGTCGCCGCCGAGCCGGGCGACCAGGTGGCCGAGCGGGGTGAGGGCCGCCTTCAGCCGGGCGGCGACGGCGGACAGCAGCTGGTCGCCCATGTCGTGGCCGAGACTGTCGTTGACCACCTTGAAGCCGTCGAGGTCGACGTAGCACAGGCCGAAGCGGGCGCCCGGCTCCGGGGCCTCGAACAGCTTCTCCAGCCGTTCGAAGAAGGCTGCGCGGTTGGGCAGGCCGGTCAGCGGGTCGTGGGTGGCCTGGTGGCGCAGCCGCTCCTGGAGCCGGTAGCGGTCGGTGACGTCCTCCAGCATCGCGACCTGGTACTGCGGGACGCCGTCGTCGTCACGGATCAGCGAGACGGTCAGGTGGGTCCAGATGACCTCGCCGTCCTGGCGGTAGTACGGCTTGTCGAACTGGAAGTACTCCCGCTTGCCGCTGATCAGCTCCTCGTACGCCTCCCAGACGCCCGGGGTGTCCTCGGGGTGGACGAGGTCGCCGACCCGACGGCCGATCATGTCCTCCGGGCCCGCGCCGAACAGCTCCTGCAGGGCCTTGTTGACGGCCAGGATGTTGCCGTCGGTGTCGCCGATGCCGATGCCGATCGCGGCGCTCTCGAACAGGGCGCGGAACCTGGCCTCGGAGGCGCGCAGCGCGCGTTCGGCCTCCTTGCGGGCGGCGTCGGCGGCGGTGCGGATGGCCTCCTGCTCGCTCAGCGTGCGCTCGCGCAGGGCGTTCGCCCAGCCGGCCGCGAAGGCACCGGTGAGGGCGGGGCCGCGGTCGTCGCCGACCGGCTGGGACTGCAGCAGTTCGACCGCACGGGCGAGCAGGGCGGGGTCGGTGAAGTGCGCGTCGACCAGTTCGGCGCCGGCCTGGGCGGCCAGCCGGGGCTGGAAGGGCTCGTCCAGCTGGGCGCGGTGCAGCAGCGCGGCGGTGCGCGCGACAAGCCGACCGAGCACTCCGGGGTGGACGACGATGCCGTGGTCGGCGGAGAGCAGCCGGGACCAGTCCTCGTGGAACCGCTCGGCGGCGCCGTTCACCGGGGTCGCGCCGCTCATCCGGCCGCCCAGGTTCTGCGTCCGGTGCGTTCGGGCGTCGCGGACCCGGTGCCACGCAGGGCCGGGCGCCGGACCGTACTCGGAGCCGCACGCCGGGTCGTGCGCAGGGCCGGGCGCCCGGCGGCCGTCCCGTGGTGCGTACGGCCGTCGGTTGCGTGCCCGGTGCGGTCGTTCAAGGGCGGAACCCCACGCCCGCCACCCCGGCGATCCGCTCGGGGTGCTCGCCGACCGTGCCCGGCTGGTCCGGGCGCCACCGCGGCAGCGGGACCACGCCGGGCTCGACCAGCCGGAAGCCGGCGAACATGGCGGTGACCTGCTCGTTGGTGCGCATGGTCAGCGGGGTCGGGGTCATCCGGTAGAGCTTCTGGTGGTCCTCGGCCTGGTCCGGTCGGGCCTCCAGGGAGGCGTGCGAGAGGGCCAGCGCGCTGCCTGCCGGGAGCCGGTCGCGAATCGTGCCGACCAGCTTCCAGGGGTCCTCGTCGTCGCTGACGAAGTGGGCGACGGCCACCAGCAGGACCGCGACCGGCTCGCCCTCGGCCAGCAGCGCGGCCACCTCGGGGCGGCCCAGCAGGTCCTCGACGTCGCGCAGGTCGGCCTGGACGACGGCGCTGTCCGGGTCGCCCTCCAGCAGCAGGCGGCTGTGGGCGACGGCCACCGGGTCGCGGTCCACGTAGACCACCTTCGCCCTGGGGCGGACCGCGCGGGCGATCTCGTGCACGGCGCCGAAGGTGGGAATGCCGGAGCCGATGTCCAGGAAACGGGTGATGCCCTGCTCGGCGAGGAAGGTCACGGCGCGGCGCAGGAAGGCCCGGTTGGAGCGCATGATCTGGGGCAGCTCGGGCCACAGGGCGAGCGCCTTGCGGGCCATCTCCCGATCGACCTCGAAGTTGTGGGAGCCCCCGAGGTAGTAGTCGTAGACCCGCGCGGCGTTCGGTTTGTCCAGGTCCGTACCTTCCGGTACCCAGCTCGGTCGCCGCATGCCCGTGACTCCTTCACTCCGGTTCCGGGGGTGCAGCGCCTGGTGATGCTGCCGTGACTGCTGAGACTACAAGCACGCCAGATCCTCCCCCGCACCCCGAACGGGTGCAAGCGGAGTGTGGACCTCCCCGGGATCTGCACTCTTTGCCCCGAATTTACCGGGCATTCGATCGCCGCCGAGGGGCACGGATCGGCGGAATCCGGCCGACGGGCGCCGGCTCGACCCTCGTTCGCGACCGTTCGCGACCCTCCACGACCGTTCGCGCTCGTTCGGCCCTCGGGCGGCGGGTGCCCGACTAGGGTGGGCCCGTGGATCCCAACCGCTACCGCTTCCGGGGCGTGTGGCGGCTCGCCGCGCCCGCGCCGACGGTGTACGCGGCGCTGGAGGACGTCCGGAACTACCCCCTCTGGTGGCCGGAGGTCCGGGAGGCCCGGGAGGACGGGCCGGACGCCGGGGAGGTGGTGGTCCGCGCACTGCTGCCGTACCGGCTGGTGATCGGTCTGGAGACGCGACGGCGCGACCCTGCGGCCGGGGTGCTGGAGGTGGCGATGCGGGGCGACCTCGACGGGTGGTCGCGGTTCACCGTCACGGCGGACGGACCGGGCGGTGCACCTTGCCGGGTGCTGTTCGAGGAGGACACCCGGCCCGGCAAGCCCCTGCTGCGGCGCCTCGCCCTGCCGCTGCACCCCGTGTTCCGGGCCAACCACGCGGTGATGATGCGCCGGGGGCGCCGAGGGCTGGGGGCCTACCTGGCGGGCGGCGGCCGAGCGCACCCGACGGACGACGGACGAGAGGCGGCGAACAGATGACAGCCGACGACTTTCAGCGAACAGCTGACAGCTTTCGAAATCTGTCAGCTGTCAGCCGCACGCCCGGTTCTCCCTCCCCCGCTTCCTCTTCCTCCCCCTCTTCCTTCTTCTTCGACGCCCCCTTCGACCGCACCGGCACCGGCAGCAGCAAGTGGGCCCGGGCCGCCGCCCCCGGGGTGGTGCCGATGGGCCTGGCGGACATGGATCTGCCCGGCCCGCCCGCCGTCGCCGAGGCACTGGAACGGCGTGCCCGCCACCGCGCCTACGGCTACACCGTCTGCGACCCGGCCGGACGGACCCTGGTCGCCGCCTGGTACCGCGCCCGCCACGGCGCCGACGTCGACCCGGACTGGGTCCTGCTGCTCCCCTGCGGCCCGCGCACCGCCCTGCGCCTCCTCCTGGAGACCGTACGGACGGACACCGCGCACCCGCAGGCCCCCGTCCTCTTCCCCGCCCCCGAGTGGGGCGGCTTCGCCCAGCTCTGCCGCGCGGCCGGCCTCCCGTACCGCGAACTGCCGCTGCGTCTCCGCCCGGACGGCTACCGCGCCCCGCACGGCCCGCTCCCCGGCCCCGCGTCCGCCGTGCTGCTGAGCAACCCCCACAACCCCTCCGGCACGGTGTGGCCGACCGCCGACCTGCGGGGCCTCGCCGAGCGGGCCGCCGAGGCGGACGCCCTGTTCGTCTCGGACGAGGTGCACGGCGACCTCACCCACCCCGGCCGGGTCCACCCCGTCGCCGTCACCACCGTCGACCCTGCCCTGCGGCACCGCGTCGTCACCCTCAACTCCGTCGGCAAGACCTTCAACAGCTCGGGAATCCCCAGCAGTTACGCCCTCGTCCCCGACCCCGGCCTGCGCGCCCGCCTCACCGGCACCCTGGCCGGCTACGGCCTCTGGGAGGGCGGCCTGCTGGAGCAGACCGTGCAGCGCGCCGCACTGGCCGAGGGCGGCCCCTGGCTGGACGCGCTGCTCGCCCACCTCTCCGCCGCCCGCACCCGGCTCACCGATCGCCTCGGCCCCGCCGTCCGCTCCACCCCGCACGCCTCCTACCTGCTCTGGCTGGACGCCGCCACCCTCGGCCTGCCGCCCTCCGACGCCCGCGCGGCGCTGCTGGCGCGCTGCGGGCTGGAGGCCTCCGACGGCGCCGAGTTCGGCCCGGGCGGCGCGGGCTGCCTGCGCCTCAACTACGCCCTGCCGACCGCCGTGCTGAACACCGTCCTGGCGCGGCTGGACCGGCTGTGACCGGGGCGCATGCCCCTTCCGAACACGCCCCCGGCGCTCCTCGCCGCACCACCTCCGCCCCCGGATTCACCCGATTGCCACGTCCCTGACCTGCCGGAACGAACATTCACGCGATATTTGCGAAGCGGCCCGGCATGCTCCGTAGCAGACTGGGCAGGGTAGACCGGGCCGCAATCGTGATCCCGAGGATGGTGAGTCCGGTGATACCGACATCCCGCACCACTGCGCCCCACCGGCAGAGCACGCAACCGCCCCCCACGGGGGTCACCCCTTTGACCGAATCGGGGGCGCGCAGCCACGTGTCGGGTGTCTGTTTCAAGATCGGACCGCCCAGCCTGGTGGGCGTCGAGGTCGAATGGTTCGTCCATGACGACCGATGTCCCACCCGCCCCGTCCAGCCGGAACTGCTCCACGCCGCGCTGGAGTCGCTGCCCCTCGGCGGCCCCGACGGCACCTCGCTCCCCTCCGGTTCGCGCCTCACGCTCGAACCCGGCGGACAGGTCGAGCTCAGCTCCCCGCCCGCCTCCGGCCTCCTGGCCTGCGTCGACGACACCCGTCGCGATCTGACCGCCCTGCGGGCCGCCTTCGCGGCGCAGGGCCTGCGACTCACCGGCACCGGCACGGATCCGCTCGGCCGCCCCCGCCGGATGGTGCTGGACCACCCCCGCTACCTCGCGATGGAGCGGTTCTTCGAATCGGCCGGCCCCTGGGGCCGGGTCATGATGACCGGTACCGCATCCGTGCAGGTGTGCCTGGACGCCGGCGACGCCGACGGTCCGCACGCGGCCGAACGGCGCTGGCAGCTGGTCCACCGGCTCGGCCCGGTGCTGGTCGCCGCCTTCGCCAACTCCCCGCTCCTGGACGGCAAGCCGACCGGCCACCGGTCCACCCGGCAGACCGTCTGGTCCCGGATGGACCCGAGCCGCACCCTCGCCCCCGGGCTCGACCACGGCGACCCGCGGGAGGCCTGGGCCCAGTACGTGCTGGACGCCCAAGTCCTGTGCGTGCGCAGGCCGGAGGGGCTGCCCTGGACGGCCCCGCCCGACCTCACCTTCCGCGACTGGATCCGTGGCGGCGGCGAACGCCCGCCCACGCTCGCCGACTTGGAGTACCACTGCACCACGCTCTTCCCGCCGGTGCGCCCGCGCGGCCACCTGGAGCTGCGGATGATCGACGCCCAGCCCGGGGACGGCTGGATGGTGGTCACCGCGCTGGTCACCGCGCTGCTGGAGGACCCGGTCGCCGCCGACACCGTGTTCGCCGCCCTTGAGCCGCTGGACGCCCTCGACCGGCAGCGGGGCGCCGCCGCCCCGCGCCCGCCGCGCAGCGCCGCCTGGCGCCGCGCGGCCACCCTGGGCGTCGCCGACCCCGAGCTGCGCCGCGCCGCCCTCACCTGCTTCGCCGCCGCCGACGCGGCGCTGGGCCGCACGCCCGGCGCCGGGCCGCTGCGCGCCGCCGTCGCCGAGTTCGCCGAGCGCTACCCCGCGCGCGGCCGCTGCCCGGCCGACGACCAGCTGGACGCCCTGCGGTCCGGCACCCGACGCACTCCGCAGGAGGAGGCATCATGACCGACGTCCGACCGCCCGCCGCCCCCGGCACGGGCACGACGGGCACCGAGGCGCTGCGCGAGGCCATCGCCGCCGAACTCCTGGCCGCCCGCGCCCGGACCGCCGCACTGACCGACTGCGTCGAGGACGCCGACCTCACCGCCCAGCACTCCCCGCTGATGTCCCCGCTGGTCTGGGACCTCGCGCACATCGGCAATCAGGAGGAGCTCTGGCTGCTGCGCAACGTCGGCGGCCGCGACCCGATGCACCCCGAGATCGACCCGCTGTACGACGCGTTCCAGCACCCCCGGGCCGAGCGCCCCAGCCTGCCGCTGCTGCCGCCCGCCGAAGCCCGGGACTACGCCCACGAGGTGCGCGGCCGGGTGCTGGACCTGCTGGCCGCCAGCCCGCTGGAGGGCGCACCGCTGCTGGACGCCGGGTTCGCCTTCGGGATGATCGCCCAGCACGAACAGCAGCACGACGAGACCATGCTGATCACCCACCAGCTGCGCCGGGGCGAGCCCGCCCTGGCCGCTCCCCCGCCGCCGCCCGCCCCCGCCGACGCCGCCGCCCTGCCCTCCGAGGTCCTGATCCCGGCGGGCCCGTTCACCATGGGCACGGACACCGAACCGTGGGCGCTGGACAACGAGCGCCCGGCGCACACCGTCGACCTCCCGGCCTACTTCCTCGACACCACCCCGGTCACCAACGCCGCCTACCAACGCTTCATCGCCGACGGCGGCTACGACGACCCGCGCTGGTGGACCGAGGAGGGCTGGGACCACCGCCTGCGGGCCGGGCTGAGCGCCCCGCTGTTCTGGAAGCACCGGGACGGCCAGTGGCTGCGCCGCCGCTTCGGCACGGTCGAGCCCGTACCGCCGGACGAGCCGGTGCTGCACGTCAGCTGGTACGAGGCGGACGCGTACGCCCGCTGGGCCGGGCGGCGGCTGCCGACCGAGGCCGAGTGGGAGAAGGCCGCCCGGCACGACCCGGCCACCGGCCGCTCCCGCCGCTACCCCTGGGGCGACGGCCCGCCCGGCCCCGAGCAGGCCAACCTCGGCCAGCGCCACCTGCGCCCGGCCGCTGCCGGCAGCTACCCGGAGGGCCGGTCGCCGTACGGCGTGCGGCAGCTGATGGGCGACGTGTGGGAGTGGACGGCCAGCGACTTCCACCCCTACCCGGGGTTCCGGTCCTGGCCGTACAAGGAGTACTCGGAGGTCTTCTTCGGGCCGGAGTACAAGGTGCTGCGCGGTGGCTGCTTCGCGGTGGCACCGGTCGCCTGCCGGGGCACCTTCCGCAACTGGGACTACCCCGTCCGGCGGCAGATCTTCTCCGGGTTCCGCACCGCCCGCAGCCCGGAGGAGCTCTGATGTGCCGTCACATCGCCTACCTCGGTGAGCCGGTGGCACCGCAGGCGCTGCTGGTGCACCCGCCGTACGCGCTGTACCGGCAGTCCTGGGCGCCCCGGACCCAGCAGTACGGGACGGTCAACGTGGACGGCTTCGGGTTGGGCTGGTACGCGGACGGCGACGAACTGCCCGCCCGCTACCGCCGGGCCGGGCCGATCTGGGCGGACGCGACCTTCCCCGACCTCGCCCGGGTGATCCGAACCCGGGCACTGCTGGCGGCCGTCCGCTCCGCCACCGAGGGCTGCGCGGCGGGCGAGGGCGCGGCCGCGCCGTTCGCCGCCGGACGCTGGCTGTTCAGCCACAACGGCGCGGTGGCCGGCTGGCCCGCCAAGCTGGACGCGCTGGCCGCCCTGCTGCCGCCCGCCGAGCTGCTGGAGCTGGAGGCCCGCACCGACTCGGCCCTGCTGTGGGCGCTGACGCTGCACCGGCTGCGCCGGGGCGCCGACCTCGGCGAGGCGCTGGCGGGCACGGTGGCCGACGTCGCCGCACACACCACCGGGCGGCTCAATCTGCTGCTCACCGACGGCACCGCGCTCGCCGCGACCACCTGGGGTGACACCCTGCACCACCGGAGCCTGCCCGGACCGGGCACGGTGGTGGCCTCGGAGCCGTACGACGACGACCCGGACTGGGCGTCCGTCCCGGACGGCTCCCTGCTGCTGGCCGACGCCGGGGGCGTCCGCGTCCGCCAGCTCCCCAGCCACTACTGACCCTCAACTCTCCCTTCATCTTCTGAACAGAGGAACCACCCTGTCATGGACACCTTCGATCTCGCCCGACTGCTGCCCGCCGACCACTTCAGCACCGCCCTGCGCCACGACGTCCGACAGGGCCTGACCGCCGACCCCAAGTGGCTGCCGCCCAAGTGGTTCTACGACGCGCGGGGCAGCGAGCTCTTCGAGGAGATCACCCGGCTGCCCGAGTACTACCCGACCCGCGCCGAGCGGGCCATCCTCACCGCCCGGGCCGGCGAGATCGCCGCCGCCACCCGGGCCCGGACCCTGGTCGAGCTGGGCTCCGGCTCCTCCGAGAAGACCCGGCTGCTGCTGGACGCGCTGCGCTCGATCGACACCCTGGAGGACTACGTCCCGGTGGACGTCAGCGAGAGCGCGCTGACCTCGGCCGGCGCCGCGCTGGCCGCCGAGTACCCCGGACTGGCCGTGCACGGCGTGCTGGCCGACTTCACCGCCCGGCTCGGCCTGCCCCCGGAGGGCGGCCCCCGCCTGGTCGCCTTCCTCGGCGGCACCCTCGGCAACCTGCTGCCCGAGGAGCGAGCCGCCTTCCTGCGCGGACTGCGCGCCGCCCTGGAGCCGGGCGACTTCCTGCTGCTCGGCACCGACCTGGTCAAGGACCCGGCGGTGCTGGTCGCCGCGTACGACGACCGCGCCGGGGTGACGGCCGAGTTCAACCGCAACGTGCTCAACGTGCTCAACCGCGAGCTGGGCGCCGACTTCGACCCGGCCGCCTTCGAGCACGTCGCGCTCTGGGACCCGGAGCGGGAGTGGATCGAGATGCGGCTGCGCTCGCTGCGCTCGCAGACCGTGAAGATCCCGGCCCTGGACCTCCCGGTGCACTTCGACCGGGGCGAGGAACTGCGCACCGAGGTCTCGGCAAAGTTCCGCCGGGAGCGGGTGGCCGACGAGCTCACCGCGGCCGGGCTGCGGCTGACCCACTGGTGGACCGACCCCGAGGGCCGGTTCGGGCTCTCGTTGGCAGCCCCGGCGTGAGCTGCGGACGCGGTCGCCGGGAGTGCTCAATTTGCTTATTCACCTTACGAATTCTCGAAGCCCAACTTGGCGCCCCTGTGTACAAAGCTTGAACGAATAAGGGTTACGATCTCGACTACCGAGCTCAGTGTTGAGTACCAGGAGTCAAGATCGTGAGCGTCACCCAGAAGCCCTCCGGGGCGGCCGAGGCCACCGCGCCCGGCCGCCTCGGCTTCGTCGTCTTCATCACCGCCGCCGCGGCCCTCGGCGGCTTCCTGTTCGGCTACGACAGCTCCGTGATCAACGGCGCCGTCTCCGGCATCCAGGGGAAGTTCGGTGTCGGCAGCGGCGAGACCGGCCTGATCGTCTCCTCGGCACTGCTGGGCTCGGCGGTCGGCGCCGCGCTGGCCGGCCGCTTCGCCGACCGCTACGGCCGCATCAAGGTCATGAAGGCGGGCGCGCTGCTGTTCGCGGTCAGCGCCGTCGGCTCGATGCTGCCCTTCTCCCCCTGGGACCTCGCCCTGTGGCGCGTCCTCGGCGGCGCGGCCATCGGCATCGCCTCGGTGATCGCCCCGACCTACATCGCCGAGGTCGCCCCCACCAAGTACCGGGGCCGGCTGGCCTCCTTCCAGCAGGCCGCGATCGTGCTCGGCATCGCGATATCCCAGCTGGTCAACTGGGTGCTGGCGGACACCGCCGGCGGCGACACCCGCGGCCGGCTCGTGGGCCTGGAGGCCTGGCAGTGGATGCTCGGCATCTGCGTCGTCCCGGCCGTGGTCTACTTCGTGCTGTCCTCGGTGATCCCCGAGTCCCCGCGCTACCTGATCCAGGCCGAGCGACTGGACGAGGCCCGCAAGGTGCTGACCGAGGTCGAGGGCGAGGGCATCGACACCGACGCCCGGATCGCCGAGATCCAGTCGCTGATCGCCTCCGACCACCGTCCGCGCTTCCGCGACCTGCTCGGCGGCCGCTTCGGCCTGCTCCCGGTCGTCTGGGTCGGCATCGGCCTGTCGATCTTCCAGCAGCTGGTCGGCATCAACGTGATCTTCTACTACTCGTCGATCCTGTGGCAGTCCGTCGGCATCGACCAGAGCAACTCGCTGCTGATCAGCTTCATCGGCTCGGTCATCAACATCCTCGGCACCGTGATCGCGATCCTGCTGGTCGACCGGATCGGCCGCAAGCCGCTCGCCCTGATCGGCTCGGCCGGCATGGCCGTCACCCTCGCCGCGGCCGGCTGGGCGTTCTCCTCCGCGACCGGCTCCGGCGACAACGTCTCGCTGCCCGACCTCCAGGGCACCGTCGCGCTGATCTCCGCCAACGCCTTCGTGCTGTTCTTCGCGATGTCCTGGGGCGTGGTCGTCTGGGTCATGCTCGGCGAGATGTTCCCCAACCGGATCCGCGCCGCCGCCCTGTCCGTGGCCGCCTCCGCCCAGTGGATCGCCAACTGGGCGATCACCGTGTCGTTCCCGTCGCTCTCGCGCTGGAACCTCTCGGCGACCTACCTGGTGTACGCGGCCTTCGCGGCGCTGTCGATCGTCTTCGTGGCGAAGTTCATGAAGGAGACCAAGGGCATCCGCCTGGAGGACATGGGCTGACCGGCCCGCCCACCGGCCGGTCCGGCACCCGACCGGCCGGCCTTCGGCCCCCGCACCCTAGCGCGCTCGGCGCGGGTGCGGGGGCCGAATCGTTCACTCCCTGCGGTGGGTCCGCGGCCTCCGGTACTCCTGTGCGGCAGGAGGGATGTGTCCTTGATCTTCAACCGGCTCCGCACCCGCAGAACCGCCACCGCCCCGAGCGGCGGCTGTCCTTACGCCCAGGCCCACCCGGCCCACCCGACCCAACCGACCCACGCGGCACCGGGCGCCCTTGCGCAGCAGCCCGTACCGTACCGCCGTGGCTCGCAAGCGCCTTGCGCGCCAATACCGTTCACCGACCCCGACCGGGCCGCCGAGTTCATCCGCCAGTTCCACCGCGAACAGCCCGCCGCCGGTGACCCGGAGCCGAGGCTGCGCGCCGTCCGGGAGGAGATCGACCGCACCGGCAGCTACCGGCACACCCCCGCCGAACTCGCCCACGGCGCCAAGCTCGCCTGGCGCAACGCCGCCCGCTGCATCGGCCGGCTGTACTGGCGCAGCCTGGTGGTCCGCGACCTGCGCCACCTGTCCTCCGCCGACGACATCGCCGCCGAGTGCTTCGAGCACCTGCGGCTGGCGGGCAACGGCGGCCGGATCCGCCCGGTGGTCTCGGTGTTCGCCCCCGACCTCCCGGACCGCCCGGCCGCCCGGATCCTCAACCAGCAGCTGGTCCGCTACGCCGGGCACCGGGTCGACGGAGCCGTGGTCGGCGACCCTGCGGGCGCCGCGCTCGCCGCCCGGGCCCGTGAACTGGGCTGGAAGTGCGCCGAGGACCGCTTCGAGCCGCTGCCGCTACTGGTCCAGGAACGCCCGGGCGAGCGCCCGCACCAGTACGAGCTGCCGGACGACACCACCCTGGAGGTGCAGCTGAGCCACCCCGAGCACGCGTGGTTCGCCGAACTCGGGCTGCGCTGGTACGCGGTGCCCGCGATCAGCGACATGACCCTGGAGATCGGCGGCGTCCGTTACCCCACCGCGCCGTTCAACGGGTGGTACATGGGCACCGAGATCGGCGCCCGCAACCTCGCCGACGCCGACCGCTACGACATGCTCGGCACCGTCGCCGAGCGGCTGGGCCTGGACACCTCCAGCGACCGCACGCTCTGGCGCGACCGCGCCCTCGTCGAGCTCAACCTCGCGGTGCTGCACTCCTTCCAGGAGGCCGGGGTGACGATCGCCGACCACCACACCGAGTCGGAGCGCTTCCTCAAGCACGTGGCCCAGGAGCGGCGCCTCGGCCGCCCGACCCCGGCGGACTGGAGCTGGATCGTGCCACCGGTCTCCGGCGGGCTGACGCCGGTCTACCACCGGTACTACGACCCGGTGGACCCGGAGCAACGGCCGGCCTTCCTCGCCCGTGAGCCCTGGTAGGACGCCGGGCCCCGTGGCCCCGGCGCCGAAGTCCGGGCACCGTCGCCCGGGCACCGAAGTCCGGGGCTACGGGACCGCCGGCCGTGCGGCGAGGCGCTCGAAGCGAAGGGCGAGCCCGTCCAGCAGCGCCTCCAGCCCGGTCTCGAACGCGCCCTCGTCGACCGTCCCCCGGTGCCCGGCGAGCCGGTGCGCCTCGCCGAGGTGCGGGTAGTCGGCCGCGTCGTAGACCTCGGCGTCGGCGGGGAAGCCGGCCGCGAAGGAGGCGAGTGCCGAGCCGGTGACGAAGTAGCGCATCAGCGCGCCGATCCGGGTGGCCTGGCCGCGCGGCCAGCCGGACTCGACCAGGTGCCCGAAGACGGCGTCGGCCAGGCGCAGCGCGTTCGGCCGCCGCCCCGGCCCCTGGGCGAGCACCGGAACGATGTTGGGGTGTGCGGCCAGCGCGGCGCGGTAGGAGCGCGCCCACGCCCGCAGCGCCTCCCGCCAGGGAGTCTCCGGGCGGCCGAACATCGACAGGTCGACTTCCCCGATGACGCTGTCCACCACCGCGTCGAGGAGTTCGTCCTTGGTGGCGAAGTGGTTGTAGAGCGACGGCCCGCTGACCGAGAGCTCGGCGGCGAGGCGGCGGGTGGAGAGGACCTCCAGCCCTTCGCCGTCGATCAGCCGCAGGGCCGCGGCGACGATCCGGTCGCGGCTGAGCAGCGGGGTGCGCGGGCGGGCCATCGGGTCGCTACCTCCGGTCGGGTGGGTGAGGACCGATTCTGGCAGGTGCCCCCTTCCCAGCGCGGCGGGTCGGAGCTACAGTCCCCTCGTAAAACTTGCAACGCTAGTTTAACGAGGTGGGCACCGCCGTGAACCTGGAGTTGTCCGAGGAGCAGAGCGCCGTCCGGGACCTCGCCGCCGCCTTCACCGACCGCGAGATCGCGCCGTACGCCGCGGAGTGGGACCGTGCCGAGTCGGTGGACCGCTCGATCGTCGCCGAGCTCGGGAAGGTCGGCTTCCTCGGCCTGACCATCCCCGAGGAGTACGGCGGCAGCGGCGGCGACCATCTCGCGTACTGCCTGGCGCTGGAGGAGCTCGGGCGCGGCGACTCGGCCGTGCGCGGGATCGTCTCGGTCTCGCTCGGCCTGGTCGGCAAGTCGATCAACGGATTCGGCACCGAGGAGCAGAAGCGGCACTGGCTGCCCCGGCTCACCTCGGGCGAGGCACTCGCCTGCTTCGCGCTCACCGAGCCCGGCACCGGCTCGGACGCCGCCAACCTCACCACCCGGGCCGTCCGGGACGGCGACGACTGGCTGATCAGCGGCACCAAGACGTTCATCACCAACGGCACCTGGGCCGACGTCGCGCTGGTCTTCGCCCGCACCGGCGGCAGCGAGCACGAGCAGCGGGGCCACCGGGGCATCACCGCCTTCCTGGTCCCCACCGATCTGCCGGGCTTTGGCCGCACCGAGATCCACGGCAAGCTCGGCCTGCGCGGCCAGGCCACCGCCGAACTCTCCCTGGACGGCGTACGGGTGCCCGACGGCGCCCGGCTCGGCGAGGTCGGAAAGGGCTTCACGGTGGCGATGGCCGCCCTGGCCAAGGGACGGATGTCGGTCGCGGCCGGCTGCGTCGGCATCGCCCGGGCCTGCCTGGAAGCCGCCGTCCGGTACGCGGGCGAACGCGAGCAGTTCGGCAAGCCGATCGCCTCGCACCAGCTCGTCCAGGAACTGCTGGCCGGCATCGCGGTGGACGTCGAGGCCGCCCGGCTGCTCACCTGGAAGGTCGCCGACCACATCGAACGCGGCCTGCCGTTCGCCACCGAGTCCTCCGTCGCCAAGCTCTACGCGAGCGAGGCCGCCGTCCGGGCCGCCAACAACGCGCTCCAGGTGTTCGGCGGCTACGGCTTCATCGACGAGTACCCCGTCGGCAAGTACCTGCGCGACGCCCGGGTGATGACCCTCTACGAGGGCACCAGCCAGATCCACCAACTGCTCATCGGGCGCGCCCTGACCGGCGTCAACGCCTTCTGACATCGCAAGCGCATCCCACCCCTCTCGACAAGGAGCACGACGTGCGTCCCGTCTACTTCGCCGCAGCCCGCCGCACACCCATCGGCCGGCTGCGCGGAGCGCTCGCCACGGTCCGCCCGGACGACCTCTCGGCCACCGTGCTGCGCGCCCTGCTCGCCGACGTACCCGCCCTCGACCCGGCCCGCATCGACGACGTCTACTGGGGCGCCGCCAACCAGGCCGGCGAGGACAACCGCAACGCCGCCCGGATGGCCGTCCTGCTGGCCGGGCTGCCGGAGACCGTCCCCGGAGCCACCGTCAACCGGCTCTGTGCCTCCGGCCTGGAGGCCGTCACCCTCGCCGCCCGGGCCATCGGCTCCGGCGAGGCCGACGTGGTGCTGGCCGGCGGCTGCGAGTCGATGACCCGCGCGCCCTTCGTCCTGCCCCGCCCCGACGAGGCGCTGCCGCACCGGATCGAGACCCACGACACCCGGCTCGGCTGGCGGCTCACCAACCCGCGGATGGCCGAACTGCACGGCGTGCTCAGCATGGGCGAGACCGCCGAGGAGGTGGCGAGCCGGTACGGCATCGGGCGCGGGCGCCAGGACGCCTTCGCGCTGCGCAGCCACCAGCGGGCCGCCGCCGCCCGCAAGGACGGGCACTTCGACGCCGAGCTGATCCCGGTCGAACGGCCGGACGGAGTGACGGTGACCCAGGACGAGGGCATCCGCGAGGACACCAGCCTGGAGAAGCTCGGCAGGCTCAAGCCGGCCTTCCGCCAGGGCGGGACCGTCACCGCCGGCAACGCCTCGCCGATGAACGACGGCGCGGCCGGGCTGGTCCTGGTCAGCGAGGAGGCGCTGCGCGACCTCGGGCTGCAGCCGCTCGGCCGGTACGTGGCCGGGGCCTCGGCCGGGGTGCACCCGGACGTCATGGGCATCGGTCCGGTGCCGGCCACGGCCAAGGTGCTCGGCCGGGCCGGGTGGGACCTCGCCGACCTGGACACCGCCGAGCTGAACGAGGCCTTCGCCGCCCAGGCGCTGGCCTCCGCCGACGGCATCGGCTTCAGCCCCGAGCGGGCCGACGAGGTGGTCAACCCGAGCGGCGGGGCGATCGCCCTCGGCCACCCGCTGGGCGGCTCGGGCGCCCGCATCCTGACCACCCTGCTGCACCGGATGCGCCGCACCGGCGCCCGGCGCGGCCTGGCCACGATGTGCGTGGGCGTCGGGCAGGGTACGGCCGTGCTGGTCGAGAACGTCTGACGGAGATTCGAGTGAGCGGAGGAACTGACATGACGCGATTCGCAGGGAAGGTCGCCGTGGTGACCGGCGCGGCGCAGGGCATCGGCGCGGCCACCGCCCGCCGGCTGGCCGAGGAGGGCGCGACCGTCGCCGTGGTCGACCTGACCGCCGAGCGGGCGGCCGGGACGGTCGCCGAGATCACCGCCAAGGGCGGCACCGCCAAGGCCTACGGCTGCGACGTGGCCGACTACGAGGCCGTGGACGCGGTGTTCGCGCGTATCGCGGAGGAGCTCGGCGGCCTGCACATCCTGGTGAACAACGCCGGGATCACCCGGGACAACCTGTTCTTCAAGATGCCCAAGGCCGACTGGGACACCGTCCTGACCGTCAATCTGACCAGCGCGTACAACTGCAGCCACGTGGCGCAGAAGTACATGGTGGCCCAGAAGTACGGGAAGATCGTCTCGCTCAGCTCGCGCTCCGCGCTCGGCAACCGGGGCCAGGCCAACTACGCGGCCGCCAAGGCCGGCATCCAGGGGCTCACCGCGACCCTGGCGATCGAGCTCGGGCCGTTCAACATCAACGTCAACGCCGTCGCCCCCGGATACATCGCCACCGCGATGACGGCGGCCACCGCCGAGCGGGTCGGTGCCACCGCCGAGGACCACCAGGCCGAGGTCGCCGCCCGCACGCCGCTGCGCCGGGTCGGGCAGCCGGAGGAGATCGCCTCGGTGGTGGCCTTCCTGGCCAGCGAGGAGGCCTCGTACGTGAGCGGGCAGACGCTCTACGTCAACGGCGGGGCCCGGTAGTACCGGCGGCCGGGTCGATTCCGGCGGCTCGGGCGGCCCCGGATTGAAGTGGGTGGGGAATGGGTAGATACGGTTAATATTCATTGAATATTACTGACGTGTCATCAGATGGCTGTCCCAGGAGTGCGGTTACTTTCTCCTGGGACGGCCTTTACCTTTTCGCGTGGCCGATCATGACCATGTGCCTGGTCGGACGACCCCACCAAATGACTATGGCATGATCATGCGGCGCTCGATGGGATGTCCAAACCGACCCGACCGGACCAGGTCGGGCCCTCTGCGTCCCAAGGAGTCCCATGGGCAGCCCCGCCACCCTCCGCCGTGCCCTGGCTCTGCTCGCCGTGGGGGCCACCGCCCTCACCGCCGGCACCATCGCCGTTCCGGCCGTCGGCGCTGCGACCGCCGCCCCGGCGAACGACCTCTCCGGCGTCCACGTCCGCCCGGCCTCCTTCGGCCACCACCTCGCCACCACCCGCCCGGCGCCGCTGACCACCACCCAGTGCGTCAGTCAGATCGGCATCCACTGCTACTCGCCCGTCCAGTACCAGGCCGCCTACAACCTGGCGCCGCTGTACAAGGAGGGCATCACCGGCAAGGGCCGCACGATCGTCATCGTCGACTCCTTCGGCTCGCCGACCATCCAGCACGACCTGGAGGTCTTCGACAAGCAGTGGGGCCTCAAGGACACCCAGGTCGAGGTGCGCAAGTGGGGCAACGTTCCCGCCTTCGACCCGAAGAACCCCGACCACACCGGCTGGGCCGGCGAGACCACCCTGGACGTCGAGTACGCCCACGCGATCGCCCCCGACGCCCACATCGTCCTGGTCGAGACCGGTGTCGCCGAGACCGAGGGCACCACCGGCCTGCCCGAGATGATGGACGCCGAGAAGGACCTCATCAAGAAGGGCATCGGCGACGTCATCTCGCAGAGCTTCGGCGCCACCGAGAACACCTTCCCGGGCTACGACAAGGGCGACTTCAAGTCGCTGACCGACCTGCGCTACGCCTTCAAGGCCGCCGCCGCGCGCAACGTCACCGTCCTCGGCGCCTCCGGCGACAACGGCGCGACCGACGCGCAGTCCAACGGCACCGACCTGTACCCGTTCAAGGTCAACTCCTGGCCGTCCTCGGACCCGCTGGTCACCTCCGTCGGCGGCACCCAGCTGACCCTGGACGACAAGGGCAACCGCACCGCGGCCGACAAGGTGTGGCACGACAAGTCCGGCGCGGGCGGCGGCGGCGTGTCCGGCATCTTCGACCGCCCGTGGTACCAGGCCGGCGTCGCGAACGTCACCGGCAACCACCGCGGCACGCCCGACATCAGCATGAGCGCGGCCGTCGACGGCGCCGCCTGGACCTACGAGTCCTACGACCCGACCGCGGTCGGCTGGCACCTCACCGGCGGCACCAGCGAGTCCACCCCGCTGTTCTCGGGCATCGTCGCCCTCGCCGACCAGCTCGCCGGCCACCGCCTCGGCCAGATCAACCCGAGCCTGTACGGCCTGAGCCTGCTCCCGAGCAAGTGGAGCGGCATCGTGGACGTCAAGGAGGGCGACAACGGCTGGGGCGGCGTCACCGGCAACAACGCCACCGAGGGCTACGACCTCGCGAGCGGTCTCGGCACCATCGACGGCGCCAAGTTCGTCCACGCGCTCGCGGGCGACGTGTGGGGCAACGACAACAACCAGGGTGACGAGCAGTAAGCAGGCACGGCCGGCCGGTGCGTGGCGGTCCCTACCTGGACGAATGACGGCTCGCCGGTGACGGCTGACAGGTAACAGCGAACGGATAACAGATTTCATAATCTGTTATCCGTTCGCTGTTTTCTGTCTGCTGTCTGCTGTCACCTGTTCGCCCGGCGCTCGGGGGGCCGGGGACCGGGAACGGGGCCTGGGACCGGGGCCGGGGGCCGGGGCCGGGGCCGAGCGGGCTGTCAGGCCCGGTCGGCCGGGGCCGGGGTGGCGGCCAGTTGTGTGAGGTAGCGCTCGGCGGCCCGGAGCTTGCGGTTGTCGGGGCCCGGGAGGAACGCGCGCAGCTCGATGATCTCCGGGGCGATGCGGATGGCCTCCGCCCGATCGGTGATCGAGCGCCAGCAAGCCTCGGCGTTGGTGGCCGCCCGCTGGGTCTCCGGGTGGTCCGCGCCCTGCGAGCGGAGCAGCGTCATCGCCACCTCGCGGTAGATCTCGGCCGCGTCCACCGGTCGGCCCGCGAGCCGGCACACGTGGGCCCGCACCTGGCGCACCTGGAGCACCGTCTCGGAGACGGCGCCGTGCTCGGCGATCGCCTCCAGTTCGAGGGCGAAGGCGAGATCCGTGGCGGCGGCGTGGTCCCCGGCGTCGGCGCTCCGAACGATCCGTCCGATGACCTCGCGGTAGTCCGCGCGCGGCGCGTCGGAGGCCGGGGTGTCGGCCTGCGGGGCGGCGGGGGCCGGGGTGTCGGCCTGCGGGGCGGCGGGGGCGACAGCGGCGGCCGGGGGCCCGGCCGGTACCGACGGACCGTCCCCGCCGGCCAGTACGGACGGTTCGTCGGACGGCACGGCGTCGGGCACCTGGTCCTGCGGCGCCTCGGCCGGGAGGGCGTCCTGGGAGTCGTCCGCGACCTCGTCCGCGACCTCGTCCGTCACCTCGGCCACACCCTCGTCGGCCTGCTCGGTGACGTCGACGACGGCATCCTCGGCGGCCTCGGCCACGCTTTCGTCCTCGGCAGCCGGCGACGACGGAACCTCAGCCGCGACCGCACCGGCCTCCGGGGCCTCCGGTCGGGCCTTGCGCAGCGTGACGCCCGCCGAAGGCGCGACGTCCGCCACCGCCGCCACCACGTCGGCGGGAAGGGCCTTGCGCAGGCTCACGTTCGACGGCGCCTCCACCGGCTCATCGCCCGCCTTCTTCAGGCTGACCGGGCGGGAG
This sequence comes from Kitasatospora sp. NPDC059648, assembly GCF_042734825.1. Classification (NCBI taxonomy): domain Bacteria; kingdom Bacillati; phylum Actinomycetota; class Actinomycetes; order Kitasatosporales; family Streptomycetaceae; genus Kitasatospora; species Kitasatospora sp. NPDC059648. Next base: position 119,577 of record NZ_JBHWDU010000009.1, read on the forward strand.
GGTCGGGGCGGCGCGGGCGGCACGCCGGGCTTGATCAGGCTCACCGGACCACCGACCGGCGTGACCGGCACCGGCGGCCCAGCCGCGGCCTCGGCCTCAGCCTCGGCCGCCGGAGCTGCCGACATCCGCTCGACGGGGACCACGGCATCCTGCGGCTCCGCCTGGTGCGGCAGCGGCGGGACCACGGCCGGAGCCGGACCGGCGGGAGCCGGAGCGTCCGGAGCCGGAGCGTCCGCGAGCGGCAACGCGTCCGTCACCGGCAGCACGACGTCCGCCGGCTGGGCCTCGCCCCGGCGGGCGGTGTTGCGGAAGACCGGCCGGTCCGGGGTGTGGGTGGCCAGGATGACCACGTCGGGCCGCAGCACCGAGTACACCTGCTGGCGCAGCTGCTCGGGGGCGAGCACGTCGCCCGCACCCGGGCGGCCGCCGTGCAGCGCCTCGATCAGGGCGCGGGTGAAGGTGCCGATCTGCTCCGGGTCCGGACTGACGACGGCCCACAACGGGATGCCCTCGCTGAGCGGTGAGACGGTGCCCTGGAGGTACGGCCAGGCGTTCTGGTCCGCGCTCAGGTCGGCGATGACCAGGGTCTGCCACTCGGCCGGACGGTGGCTCAGTTCTGCGGCGACGGCCTGCCAGGGCAGGCCCTCCTGCTTGGCGTCTCGGAGGGTGAGCTGCAGCTGCCCCCCGCGCTTGTCGGCGACGACGTGGCCGCCCAGGTGGACCAGCAGCGGTCCGGGGTGCCGGGAAGCGGCGCGCAGGTGGGCGAGCACGGTGTGCGGGTCGCTGGCGCCGGGGAGGTGGACGGCGTCCACCGCGTCCGCGGCGAGCAGCACCTGCGGCGAGACGGCGGCCAGCATCGCCGACAGCACCGGCGCCTGGGCGGGGCCGCCCCGGCCCCAGGTGCGGCGACCGGAGTTGCCGTAGCCGCCCTCGATCACCAGGATCCGGCCCCGCGGCGACGCCCCCAGTCCACCGGGGCCCGCGGCCGAAGCCGGGGCCTGAGCCGCGCCGGCGGCCGCCGGGGACGGAGCACCCGCGGCGGGCAGACCGGTGAGGGTCCATCCGGTGGGTGCGGCCGGGGGTAGGGGCGGCAGCGGAGCCGCCGGCACCGAAGCGGCCGGGACCGAAGCGGCCGGGACGGAAGCAGCCGGTGCCGGAGGCGCCATCGGGGGCGCCGGGGGCGCGGGCGGCGGCTCGTACAGCGCGGCGGGCCCGGGCGGGTGCTCCTCGGCGGTCCGGCGTACGGGCGGCGGCGGTACGGCGTCCCAGGGGCCCGAGTCCGCTGCCGGTTCGGGGCCTCCGGAAACAGCTGTCGTCTCCGCCATCTTCTGGTCACCGCCCCGCCCCGCCGCTTCCACGGCGTCTGATGCCCTTGCCCTCGTGGTGCCTGCCACCACAATCCGTGCGCGCCACCCTACGAGATCCCGGCACGCCCGAGCCAGGCCGGGTGGCCGATCAACGTGCCACGCCGTCGGCACCGGCCGCTATCGTGCGGTCATGACCGGTTCCGGCCCGCCCCTGCTGTTCCTCGACGTCGACGGTCCACTCATCCCCTTCGGCGCCCCGACCCCGGGTGGCTACCCCACTTACCCGGGCCCGGGTTCGGGGCCGTCCGGCAACCCGCTGGTGGCCCGGGCCGACCCGGGTCTCGGGCGCCGACTGCTGGGCCTGCCCTGCGAACTGGTCTGGGCCACCACCTGGCTGGCGGACGCCAACGACTGCCTCTCGCCCCGGCTCGGCCTTCCACAACTGCCCTACGTGGAGCTGCTTGTGGCCGACGAAACCGGCGGGAGCAGCCAACTGCACTGGAAGACCCGAGCCTTGGTCGACTGGGCCGGCGGACGCCCGTTCGCCTGGGTGGACGACGAGATCACTCCGGCCGACCGCCGCTGGGTCGACGCCCACTCCCCCGGCCCCGCACTGCTCCACCGGGTCGACCCCCGAGTCGGCCTCACCCCGGCCGACTTCACCGCCCTCGACGCCTGGCTTCGCACGGTCTGACCACCACGCCGACGCCACGGCGTCCCCGCCCGCCTCACCCCCTCCGGAGCCTCCTCGGCGCAGTAACCGGCCGCCCGGGCGCCCGGGCGGCCGGGCGGCCGGCGGTGGCCGGGCGGTGGCCGGGCGGTGGCCGGCCGCCGGCTCAGGAGCCCGCGAGCAGGTCCCGCAGCAGGGCGACCGTGTCGGCGTCCAGGTCCCGGCCGGTACGGCGGCTCAACGCGTCGAGGCGGTTGACGGCGCGCAGGAGCTGGTCGCGCGCGCCGGCCGAGGCGTAGGCGTAGAAGAGGTCCCGGTGCAGGAGTTCGACGTCCGGGGCGACGGCGAGGCCTCGGAAGACGGCCGCCTCGGCGCTGCGGTGGTCGCCGTACTGGAGGCGGCGGGCGGCGAGTTCGTGAGCGGTGTCGACGATCGCGGCGATCATGTCCTGGCGCTCCGACTCGGCCCAGCCGTAGGAGGCGGGCGGGGCCTCGGCGAACGGGGCGCCGCGTACCAGGGCCAGGGCGTGGGCGAGGGCGGCGTCGGCGGTCGCGCTGGTGCTGCGCATGCCGCGCCGGTAGAGGCCGCGGAACTCGTCCCAGTCGCAGGTGACGGCCGGGGCGAAGGCGTAGCCGTCGGTGGTATCGGTGGGCAGGTAGGCGCGGCCTTCGGGCGAGCTGCCGAACCAGGCCGCCAGATCGGCGAGTTTGGCCGGGAGCGGGCTCTTGGCGTCGGACGCGGTGGGGTGCGGGTCGAGGTGGGCGGCGCCGGGGTGCAGGTCGTGGTCGAGCGCGTGGTGGTCAGCGCCCGGGCGCAGCGCCAGGTAGACGGCGAGTTCGGTGAGCCTCGGCAGCGCGCCGGGCTCGACGGCGCCGGGGGTGCCGGCCACGTCGACCGGCCCGAGCAACCGGATCCGGGGGGCGTTGCGCGGCGTGTGCGCCTCCGGGGAGCGGAGGATGGCGAGCAGGTCGTCGCAGTCGCTGCGGCCGGGGGTGGTCCGGGCGACCGGGGCCACGGCGGCCGGACCGGGCTCCACCGCCGTCTCCGCCCCGGCTCCGGACGGGCTGTCCTGGACATCCGGGCTGTCCGGGACATCCGGGACCTCCGGACCGGACGCACCGGACGTGCCGGACGCACCGGGGCCGGGCTCCGGCCGGGCCGGGACGCGCGGATCGGCGCCGGTGGGCGCGGGCGCGCTCTGATGCGTCGGCGCGGGCTCCGCGGGCCGTACGGGCTGAACCGGCTGGACGGGCGGCACGGGCTGGACGGGCGGCACGGGAAGCACCGTCACCGGCGCCTCCGCCGGTGACGCCTCGGCGGCCGTCCCGGCCGCGTCCTCCGCCCCCGTCTCAGCCGGCTGGGCCGTTTCGGCGGGGCCGCCGCCCGGCAGCCGCAGGTCGCGGGTGGCCTCGTCGGCGGGCTGCTCCGTCCCGGTGGCCGCCTGCCGCCCCTGCCCGTTGACGGCGAACCGCGCCGGACCGGCCGACGGGGGAACCGGCGCGGGAACGGCGAGCGGGGCAGGCGCGGGCGCCGGCGCCACCGGGTCGGTGCCCGCGAACGGGCTTGCGCCGGTCCCGATGACCCGGGTCAGCAGCCGGGGCCCGGCAGCGGCGTCCGCCTCCTCCTCGGCCGTCGCGCCCGGGGCGCCGACGGCCGCCAGCACCGGTACGGCGACGGGCAGTTCGGTGGTGTCGGTGTCCTCGTCCTGGTCCGGGTCGAGGCCGGGACCGTCCAGAGTCCAGGCGGGCGCCGGGTGCTGGGTGGTGTCGTCGGCGGCCCGGAGCAGTTCGGCCACCTGGTCGTACTGGTGGTCGTCCAGCCGCTGGAGCTCGACGGTCAGGTGCAGGCCGGGGATGGCGGCCTGGCCGGTGGTCGGCAGGGTCCAGCGGGCCACCGGTCCGGTGCCGCGCTCGGGGGCACGGGTGATGACGGCGACGCAGGTGCGCGGGCGGGCGTCCAGCAGTCGGCCGAGCTCGGCGGGCACGTCGCCGCCGGGCTGCTGGGCGCAGAGCACGATCTCCGGCACCCAGGACTCGTCAGCCCGGCCCCGGCTGCGGGCCTCGCGCGGGCTGGCGGCCTCGGCCGCGATCAGGGTGGCGCGGGCCTTGGCGGTGCGCGGGCCGAGAGCGGCCAGCGCGGCCTCCAGGGTGGGGTGGCGGTGGATCCGCTCGGCGGCCGGTCCGCTGATCGGCACCTCCTCGGCGAGGTCCACCAGGTGGAGGTGGAGCCGGTCGGCCAGCGGGCTGTGGGCGAGTTCGATGGCGAGGGTGCGCAGCACGTCGCGGGCGTCGTCGGGGTGCCCGGACAGGTGCAGCAGCCGGACGGCCTCCAGGTCGGCGAGGACCACCGAGCCGTCGGGCGAGGTGCCGAGGGTGACCAGCGCGGGGTAGGGCGCGGCGGTCTTGCGGGCCTGCGCGGGGCTCAGCAGGTCGCCGGACTCGTCGCTGCACCACCAGACGTTGGCGGCGTGCGCGGCGCGGAACGGGGCGATCGGGGTGGCCGGGCCGGACAGGTGCAGTTCGATGGTGTGCTCGGGGGTGATCCGGGCCGCGACGATCGCGGGCAGCCGCTTGCCGCCGCGGACGGTGTTGCGGGCCAGGGTGCGCAGGGCGCGGTCCAGCAGCTCCAGCCCGGCCTGGTCCTGGCGGGCCATCAGTTCGTTCTCGAAGGCGGCGGCCTCGGCGTCGGGCATGGCGATGCGGTGCCGGGGGCGGCGGCCGCGCAGCTGGGTGCCGCGCTTGTAGGCGACGGTGCCGACCATCATGGCGGCGAGCAGCACGCCGACGGTGGAGGCGCCCAGGGCGATGCGGTAGTCGTCGCTCGGTGCCGGGTCGGCGTGCGCGGCGGGGGCGGGCGTGTGGGCGGGCGCGTGGGTCGGCGCCGGGTCCGTCCGCGGCGCCCCCCGGCTGGGCGCGGCCTGACTGGGCGCGGCCTGACTGGGCGCGGGCGCCGGGGTCTGGGGAGCAGGGTTCTGGGCTGCCGGGGTCTGCTCGGGCGCACCCGAGGGAGCGGGCGCCTGCTCGGAACCGGCCGCGGGGGCGGGAGCCTGCGCGGCCGCCCCCGGTACGGTCAGCACCATCCCCGGCTCCAGCACGTCCGGATCGGTCAGCCGCTCCCCGTCGGGCGCCTGCACGCCCTTGTTCGCCTCGAACAGCTGGGGCCAGGCCTCGGCGTCCCCCAACTCCCGCTGGGCGATCGCCGACAGGCTGTCCCCGGACTGCACGGTCACCTTCTTCTGCCCGCTCGCGCCCGACTCCGTCCCGGACTGCGGCGTCTGCGCCGGAGCCGGCGTCTGCGCCTGGCCGGGAGCGGGCGCCGGTGCGGAGGCGGGGGCGGACGCCTTCGCCTCGTCCGGCTTGGCGTCCGCCGGCATCAGCAGCTCCCACCCGGGCTGGATCGGCCGCTCCGCGTCGAAGCGGGTGCCCGAATCGTCCATCGCCCGGCCGTCGTTGAGCTTGGCGATCTCCTCCCAGCGCTCCCCGGAGCCCAGTTGGCGCTCCGCGATGGACCACAGGCTGTCCGCCGGGCGGCTGTCCCGCACGGTGTACGTGGGGTGCTGGTCCGCCGCCGGGGCCGGCGCGGCGGCCGGCCGGGCGGCGGGCAACGCGGCGCGCTGCACGCCCGGGGTCAACTGCGCCTGGACGGACGGAGCGTGGGCGGCATCGGGCACGGCCGCGAAGGCCGAACCGGCCACCGGCAGCAGCGCGAGCACCGAGCCGACCAGCCCGGCCGCGAGCCGCTGGCTCCAGCCGAAGGCCGGGATCCGGCGGGCGATCCGGCCGCGCAGCTGGGCCGGGACCTCCAGCAGGACGGAGAGCGCGAAGCACGCCCAGGCAAGCCACCCGACCACCACCAGCAGCCAGAGGAACAGCCGCCCGTCGTCCGGCCCGGTGAGCGCCTCCCCCACCCCGCCGGACGCGACCCCGCCCATCGAGGCGACCGCCTGGGTGCCGTACAGCAGCAGCGCGGGGACGCCGAACAGCAGGGCGAGCAGGGTGACCAGCGCGGCGAGCGCGGTGATCAGCGCGCCGCCGCGGCCGCCTCCCGCCCGGCGCCCGCTCCGGGCGTGCCCCCTCACGGATCGCATCCCGTCCCTCCCTGATCCCCCGGATCCCGCTCCCGATCCCGACCCACCGGTACGGGCCTGGGCGGTACGGGCCTGGTCCTTGGCACGTGGCGCGGCCATCAGTCGGTCTCCGCTTTCTTGACTCCGTGGACGAGGGTCGCACTGCCCTTGCCCGTTACCTTCCGCTGCCCGAGGGCGCCCAGCAGCACCGGCCGGTAGTCGGCCCGCACGGTGACGGTGACGACCTTGCCGTCGTCGGAGAACGCGACGTCGTCGACCTGCAGGCCGTACAGGTTCAGGTAGGCCGCGGCGGCCTGCCGGACGTAGTCCTGCTGGACCTTGAAGCCCTTCCCCTGCAGCACGGCCGCCTGGTCGAGCCGCTGTCCGCCGACCCGTGCGGCCTCCTGGGCGTAGGCGTCGGTGCGTTCGGCGACCCGCAGCCGGCCGCCCGCGTCGATCACCAGGGCGATGACGAGCACCAGGTAGGCCGCGCAGATCGCCACGAAGAGGGCGACCGCGCCGCGGTCGGACCGGCGCCCGGCCGGGCGGAGGCCCGGGCGTCGCAGTCGGCTCAGCATCCGCATCCCCTCCCCCCGATCCGCACGATGTCTCCCCACCGGCCCCCACCGGGCGCCGCTCGGTGCCGTTGCGTCATCCCCCGAGCGCTCTCCGCTTGCGTCTCCCCCGCACGGGCCGTCCCCAATCCCCCCGGCCGGGCCCCTTGCGGCCCGGCGGCCGCCGCGTGCCGCCGTCACGTGCCGCGGTAGCGGTCCATCACCGAGATGAACTCCCCGCTGAGGTGCTTCGTCACGGGCAGTCCGGACGGTCCTCCGAGCAGGTCGGCGAGTTCCACGTCGCAGTCGACGGTGACCTTGACGGTCACCACCGGGCCGTCGTCCAGCTTCAGTTCGTCCGTGGCGACCCGGACGTCCTCGTGGCGGCAGGTGACGCCCTGCTGGTGCAGCGTCGCGAGGGCGGAGTCCTTGGCGGGCTTGTCCACCCCGGCGACGCTGCGCTGCAGCGAGCCCGTCCGGGCCCCGGCGCGGGCCGCGGCCTCCACCGTGCCGGCCGCGGTCTGCACCCGTCCGGCGGCGATCGCCAGCAGGACCAGCCCGACCACGCCCGGGACGACGATCGCGGCCTCGATCGCGATCCCGCCGCCGTCGGGCCGGCGCGTCCGCCGACGCGACCGCCGGCGCCGGCCGTCGACGAGCCCTCTCACGGCGTCACCGCCGGCGGGACGAAGCGCTCGCGCGGCGCCTCCGCGTACTGGCGGACGCTGGGCCCGGTGAGCCCGGGTATCAGCAGCGGAGGCGTCAGCTCCACCGTGACCCTGATCGTGTCCGTCGTGCTCCCGCCGGTCTCCACCTGGTAGGCGTGCACGCCCTGCCGGTCCAGGAAGTCCCGGGCCTGGCGCCGGGCGGCCTCCTCCGCCGCCGGCTCCGTCGCGTTCCCCTGCACCCGTCCGGCGTCCACGCCCTCGCGGGCGGCGGTGAGCGCGACCTGCCGGTCGTACCAGATCAGCGCGGCCTGGACGACGAGCAGCAGGAGCAGCAGGACGACCGGGAAGACGATGGCCAGACTGATGCTCATCGATCCCCGGTCGCCGCGGCGGCGAAGCGGGCCGATCACTTGGTGGCGCCGCCCGCGCCGCCACCACCGGGCAGGTTCGGGTCCTGCTCGACCTTGGTGACCACCTTGTCCTTCAGCAGATACAGCGCGGTCGCGACGGCTCCCGCGACGAACACCAACGCGATGATGGCGAGGGCGAGTTCGATGCTGATGGCGCCGCGGTCGCCGCGCGCCCGGGCGGCGCGCAGCCGGCCCAGGCGCAGCGTGAACAGCAGCAGGGCGAACTGCACGGGCAGCAGCACGGGCCGCAGCACCCGTCCTGCCAGCTGAGCGAGTCGTACGGTCATCGGGATCTCCGGGGGTGAGGTGTGGTGTCAGCTGCTCTGTGACGCGGGTCAGTCGAGCATCTGGTGGAGCGCCGGGAAGACGATCAGGACGGTCATCAGCAGGGTCAGGGCGGCGCCCGGCGCGACCATCCGCTCGCTGTCGGCGTTGGCGCGGGCCAGGTCCTCGGCGAGGAGTTCGCCGCGCAGGCCCTTGGCGCGGGCCCGCAGGGTGTCGTACACGGCGGCGCCGTCGGTGCCGGACAGCCGCATGATGTCGGCCACGTCCTGGAGCGGGCTGAGGCCCAACTCCTCCGCCAGCGCGTCGAGTCCGGCCCAGGGCGGGAGCCGGTCGGTGGCCGCGCGCTCCAGCGCGTCGCGGATCCGCCGGAACACCGCGCCCTGCCCGACCGAGGCGGCGCGGCGCAGCGCCTCGGCGGGGCCGCAGTCCGCGGCGCGCTCCAGCGCGACGAGTTCCAGGTAGGCGGCGATGCCGTGCAGGTACTCCGTGCGGGCCTCCTTGGCCTCCCCCCGCACCACGGCGTCCGGGACGAACCACAGCAGCCCGGCCAGCAGCGGTCCGACCACCAGCGGCAGGGCGAAGGGCAGGCCGACGTCCGTCAGCGCGGCCATCGCGCCCAGGTAGGCGGGCAGCACCAGGCCGAGCGCGGCGAACAGCAGCTTGTGCACCATGAACCGGGCCGGCGTGCGGCCGATCAGGGCCAGTTCGCGGCGCGGGATCGTCACCCCGCGCAGGGTGAGCGAGCGCTCGCCGATCCGGTCGTACCAGCGCGGCCGCTCGTCCGGGTCCTGCTCGCGGTCCGCGGGGGCGCGGTGCAGCCGCTCCAGTGCCTGGCCGAGGTCCGGCGGCGCGGGCCGCAGTTCGGCGATCAGCAGGGCGATGCCCCCGGCCGCGACGGCGCCGGCCAGCACGGGCCACGGGGAGATCACCGGACCTCCCCGAGCCGCTCGACCGGCTCCCGCGCCGGCTCCCGGCGGCCGCCCTTGCTGCGCCGGTCCGGGGTGAGCAGCCGGGGCACCGGCGGGTGCGAGGCCAGGGCCCGCATCCAGGCGATGATCGCGACGAACAGGGCGGCGACCACGGCGAGCACGACCTGGCCGAGGAAGGTCCCGTACGGGCGGGTGTACTCGGTGTTGAAGGAGCCGACGGTGACGACCAGCACGATGATGCCGACCAGCCAGCGGATCGTGGTGCGGTGCTTCGCGCGGTCGGCCTCGATGGCGCGGCGCTGGCGGACCTCCTCGCGCACCGAGTCGGCCATGTCGGAGAGCGTCCGGGCCAGGCCCGGGCCGCTGTCCCCGGCCCGCAGCACCAGCGCGGCGAGCACCTTGTCGGCGGTGGCGTCGGCCAGGCTGTCGGCGAAGGCGTGCAGCGCCTCCTCGGGCCGCCAGCGGGCCTGGAGCCGCGCGGCGAGCTCTCCGATCTCGTCCTCCAGGGCGGCGGGGGCGGTGCGGCGGCTGGTGACGATGGCCTGGTTGAGGCCGACCCCGAGCAGCAGCACGTCGGCGATCCGCTGGGTCCACTCGGACAGCGCCTCCAGCCGTTCGATCCGGTGGGTGTCCGGGCGGGTGGTGTCGAACAGCCAGGGCAGGCCGAAGACGGCCAGCGGCACCAGCAGCGCGGTCAGCGGGATGCCGGTGAACAGCCAGCCCAGCGGGGCGCCGACGAGCGCCAGCGGCAGCTGGAGGCGACGCAGCCGCACCATCCGCAGCGAGGCCGCGCCGGGGGCGCCGTACCAGAAGACGTGGGCGCGGCTCGCCAACGGGTTGTCCCGGCGGGCGGGCTCGTCCTCGTCGACGGGCTCGCTGCCGCGGGCCCAGGCCACCAGGGCGACCAGGCCGCCCGCGACCGCCAGCCCGCACAGGGCGAAGAGCAGCATCACCGCGCGCCACCGCCGATCCGCAGTTGCAGCGGGGTGGCCCAACTCCCGTACCGGGAGCCGAGCAGCGAGGCGTCGAAGCCGGCCCTGCGCAGGTCGTCCAGGCACTGCGGCGGGGTGTGCGGGACGGCTCGTGGCTCGCCGAGGTCCGGCCGGGGGCCGAAGACGGTGTTCAGCGCGGGCCGTCCGCTCTCACCGAGGCCGGTGACCTCCAGGACGTGGGAGACGAAGCGGTGCCGGCGGCCGCCGACGGCGGTCTCGTCGACCATGCTGACGTGCACGATGAGGTCCAGGGCGTTGGCGGTGAGCCGGTAGGCGAGCGCGTCGGTCATGTGCGAGCCGTACTCCAGGCAGAGTTCGGCGATGCGGTCGACGACCATGTGCGGGCCGCGGGCGTGCAGGGTGCACATCGAGCCGCCCTCGCCGTTGGTCATGACCCGCAGCATCGGGACGACCTCTCCGGAGCGGACCTCGCCCACGATGATGCGTGAGAGCGTCATCCGCAGCGCGGCCGGGATGAGGTCGCCGATGCTCAACTCCCCGGCCAGGCGCCCCTCGACGCGCTCCCCGTTGCCCTCGCGGGCTTCCATCGGGACGACCTGGCGCAGGTGGCCGAGGGTGTGCAGCCAGAGCTCGAACTCCGACTCCAGGGTGCCGATCCGCTCGTCCGGCGGGATCTCGGCGGCCATCGCGCGCAGCAGGCTGGTCTTGCCGACGCCCTGGGTGCCGGTGATCATCACGTTCTTCCGGGCCCGGATCGCGGCGGCCAGGAAGGCGGCCAGGGTGGCGTCCAGGGTGCCGAGTTCGACCATCTCGGGCAGCGTCGCGGAGGCCACCCGGTGGCGGCGGATCGCCACGTACGGGCGGGGCGTCACCTCGGTGAGCGCCTGCAGGCGCATGCCGCCCTCCAGGCGCAGCGCGAGGGTCGGGCTGGCGGTGGACAGGCTGCGTTCGCCGCCGCCGTGCTGGCGGGCCAGGTCCTGGAGCAGTTCGACCAGTTCGGCGTCGCTGTCGGCCACCGGCGGTACCTGGCGCAGGGGTTGGTGCACCCTGGAGACCCAGACGTCGTCGCAGCCGTTGATCAGGATGTTCTCGATGTCCGGGTCGTCCAGGTAGGGCTGGAGTCGGCCGGCCCGGAACAGCAGGTCGAAGACGGCTTCGGCGAGGGCGCGGTCCTGCTCCCGGGTGGGCGGGATGCCGTGGGTCTGGGCGTAGGCGTCGGACCAGCGGGCGACCGACTCCTCGATCAGCGCCCGGCCGCGCTGGCGGCGGGTGGCACGGTCCGGTTCGGAGCCGGAGGCGGTGGTCAACCGGGTGATCTGCTGGTGGAGTTCGGCGGCGACCTGGCGCTTGAGCTCGCGCGCGACCTGCGGGTCGACGGCCGGGCGGGCGGCGGCGGCGCGCAGGTCCAGCGAGGGCAGCTGGGAGGGCACGGCGGTGGGCCCGGAGGCCTCCCCGCCCGGCGCGACGGGCTGCGGCGCGACCGGGCCGGGTCGGTACGCCTGCGGCTGCGGCTGCCGCTGCGGCTGCGCGGCGGCCGGTGCGGGCGCGGCCCAGGGCAGGGCTGCGGGGTCGGCCGTCGGGTGCTGGTGCAGGGGGCTACCGCGCACGGAGCACCTCCCCGGGGTTGTGCGGGTACTGGTCGTCCATCTGGCCGTCGGTCACCGCCGGCCGCTGCAAGCGGTACTGGCCGTCCTCCTCGGCCGCTCCGGCCGCCTGGACGTGCGCCGGGAACGGCGCCGGGGCGGCGGGCTGCGGCGCCAGCCCGGCGAGCGGTGCGACCGGGCCGGTGGTGATCACCGGCGGGGTGTAGGAGGGCGGCTCGGCCTCGGCCTGGCCGTAGGCCGTGTGCGCGTGGACGGGCGGGCCGTAGGACTGCCCGTAGGCGGACTGCCCGTAGCCGGGCCGAGCGTGGCCGGGGTGCCCCTGCCCCTGGTTCTGCCCGTGGCCCTGTCCCTGGCCCTGTCCCTGGCCCGGCTGCCCGTGGACCGGCTGCCCGTACGGGGCCGGTCCGGGCACCGGCGACGCCTGCGGCAGCGGAACGGGCGGCGCCGCCACTGGCCCGGGCGCGGCGGACACCGGCCCGGGCGCGGCGGGCACCGGCCCGCCCGGCGCCGGAAGCTGCGCCGCGGGGGCAGCCGCAGCCGCCGCGTTGGGCGCGAGCCGCTGCCGCCGGCGCCGGACCAGCAGCTGCACCTCGTCCGCCGCCGACCGCGCCGTGCGCATCAGCTCCGAGCGGACGAACCGCCGGTCGGTGGTGTCCCCGCCGTCGGAGAGCACCTTCGCGGTGCGGGTGGCGTGCGGCAGCACCCCGAGCAGCGGCAGGCCGAACTCGCGCGACACCTCCGCCCCGGAGTACGGCCCCTCCGCGACCAGGAGCAGTCCGAGCGCGTCCGTCCCGGTTCCGGCGGCGGCCAGGTCCTCGCCGAGCGCGGCGAGCCTCGGGCGGGCCGCGCTCAGCCCGCGCAGCGTGCTGCGGACGGTCACGGCCACCACGTCCGCACGGCGGGCCAGCACGCCGCTCGCTCCGGTGGCACCGGAACGGCCGAGGTCGACGATGACGTCGTAGCCCTGCTGCTCGATGCCGTGCAGCAGTTCGGCGAGCGGCTCCCAGGTGTAGGCGAGGCCGGGCGCCTGGGCCGGGTCGGTGAGGCCGGGCAGCAGCAGCCGTTCCGCGTTGCCCTCGGGCGAGAGGTCGATCAGCTGCTCCCAGATGGTCTGGGCGAGCAGCCCGCGCCGGTCGGCGACGGCCAGGTTGCGCAGCCCGTACACCGCCTCGACCCGGCCTTCCAGGGCGCCGGCGAGCACCGCACCGCCGTCCGGGTCGGCCTCGACCAGCAGGATCCGCCGGCCGGGTGGGAGCGGCCAGGCCAGCAGCAGGGCCAGGGCGGTGGTGGTGGCCCCGGGCGCGCCCGGCCCGCCGACCACCGCGATCACCGCCATCAGGCGCCACCCGTTCCGGCCGGGGCCGTCGGCGCGCCCGCCCCGCCGGAGGGCGCCCCGGAGGGCGCCGCGCCGGTGGAGGCGGCCGGGGGTACGGCCGAGGGGGAGGCCGGGGTGCCGGATCCGCCCGGGCCGGATCCGCCCGCGGCCCCGCGCGGGGCCAGCAGCACCTGGATCCGCCCGCCCGCCACCCACTGCGCCAGCCGGGGGCCGTCCGACGAGCCGACGGCCACGTCGATCACCTGGCTGCCGTCGGTGTCCACCCGGCCGACCGTGATGACCGTCGCGGCCAGCGAGTCGGGCCGGCCGTTGTCGGGGGTGTTGACCACGACGATCTGCACGCCGGGCTGGAGCCGGCTCGCGGGCAGCTGGGTGCGCTTGGCGGACACCCCGACCACGATCTGCCCGGGCTGCACGGTCAGGCCCTGCGCCAGGTCCGAACCGGTCAGCATGGCGCCGCGCTTGAGGTCGGTGGCGGCCCGCATGCCGACCGCCCTGGACCGGTCCTGGGCGGAGACCGGCCGCAGTGCCGGGTCGCCCGCGATCCGGGCGACCACCAGGTCGTCGTCGGTGATCACCTGCCCCCAGGGCACGTCCCGGGCCAGCGCCAGCACCGCGACCCGCTGGCCGGTGCTGTTGTAGAGGGCGGCGCCGCCGAGGCCGCCGGCCGCGATCAGCGCGACCGCCATCGCCAGCACCGCGGGGCGCCGCCGCCGGGCCCGCATCGTCCGGCCGGGCGCGTGCGGCACCGCCCGGCCCCGGCCCCGGCCGCCTCCGCCGCCCTGCTCCTGCTGCTCCGGCAGCGCCACGGACACCGCCGCGCCGGCGGGTGTGCCGGATCCCGGCGTCGCGAATGTACGGTTCTCCACCGGGTTCCGCCCTTCCCTCGTTCGCATTCCGGTCCGTCGGTGGCCGGATCGCCGCCGTGCCGCACTCAGTTGAGGACCTGCACCTCGGCGACCCTGACCGTGAAGGGGTCGCTGTCCTGCGGGGGCATCTGGATCGTGTACTTCTCCGGCTTCGGCCCCGTCACGACCACGTCGGCCACCCAGTGGGTGGACACGGTGGCGGTGAAGACGCCGTTCTGCCTGGTGCCCGAGCCGACCGTGAACTCGTAGCCGCAGTCCGGGGACTCGGTGGCGCCGTACTTGGGGTCGTACGGCGTACCGGCCGTCGCGCACTCCTTGGTGCGGCCGTCGCCGAAGTCCCAGGTGGCACCGGTCAGTCGGGCCGTGACGGTGACGCTGACGCCACCGGAGGCCGCGTTCCCCGGCTTGGGCGGCGCCGCGTTCTCCGCCCAGAGCCAGACGGGCGCCTTGACCACCGCCGTGCCGCTCGGTGCGACCCGGCCCGCCGGTGCCGGGAGGTGGACCCGGTCCTGAGCCTCCTGCTTGAGTTCCGCCACGCTCTTCACCCGCTGCCCGGTGGGCACGAAGACGAACTGGGCGCCGTCCTGGCCGCCGCTGGTCTGCGGGCAGACCTTCGAGTAGATCGAGCCGTCCGAGGGCTTGTTCGCGCCCCAGGCCGGGTCGTCCGCCGGGGGCTGCTTGTCCAGCTCGCGGTAGTAGCAGCCCTCGCCGCTGTCGAAGGAGCCCCACTGCGGGTCGTAGCACGCCCACTGCACCCCGTGGTAGCTGCACAGCTCCGGCCCGCCGCCCGACGCTCCGCCGGTTCCACCCGGATTCGGGGTGGCGGTCGTTCCGCCGGAACCGGCGTGCGCGCAGATCACGTTGGGGAAGCACTGCTCGGCTCCGCCGCTCGGCGGTTCGTCCGCCGTCGCCGTCGCCGCCGAGGACAGCAACAGGCCGGCCGACAGGGATGCGACGGCCACGAATCGTCCGGCCGGTTTCCGCGCGTTCAGCATGTCCGGTCCACCTCCCGTGTGAACTCGTAGATCAGCCAATGTGCTTGGAACCTGCGCAGGGAAGCGCTCGCGACGTACCGGTTCAAGCGGCCGCCCGGATCCTTCGCCGCCCCGGTGACGGCGTCGACCCGGTGCCAGTCCGAGAGATCGACGCAGTCCTCGATCACGGCGGTCTGCGGATCGGCTTTCAGATCAATCGTCTTCACCACCGCGGAATTGCGCGGCGTTCCGGTCATCACCACTTTGGCGCCGTGGAGTTGGCTCAGCCCGACCAATGTGTCGGACAGGGCGCGCCCGGAGGAGTAGCGCGCCAGCGCCGAGCCGTCCGAATCCGTACGCCCGAACGCCTCGGCCTGGGCCTGCCACCAGTCCTGATAGGTTTTCACCGCCAGCCGGCCCATGGCCCCCTCCGGCCCGTCGGTCGGCGCGATCGTGGCGTTTACCGAACCACCCGAAGGAGTTAACGGCCCCACTCCCGCAACCGTGGACGCGGGCGAACCGAGACGATCGACGGAACCACTCGCACCACCGCTCGCACACCCGCCGAGCAGTAACACCAGAACCGCCCCGCCAGTCCCAACCGCCCCAGGGCGCAACACATTTCCGCGCTGCCGCATCGCCCCACCTCGTCGCGACCGAGCCGATCCGTGATCCACGGCCGCCAGGAGAATTCCGCCGTCCCGCCGATGTTTCCGCTGGGGATCGATTCTTCGCCAACCCACCCCATCACGGCAACACCTCAGGCCCCCTGACCTTACGCGGAAGGCGGTTCCCTCGGGGCACTTTCCCGCCACAGGACGGCCAACAGTTCTTCGGAAAGCGACAATCCGGCCAATGCGCCCCGAACCGCGGCCCGATTGCGCATCAACAGGCGCCCGCCGTGCGGCGGAACGAGCAGGCGCGCGCCCGGCGCACCCGAACTACCGGACGGATCTCCCCCGTCGAGCAACCCGGCCACGGCGGGCTGGAGGTCCAGCGGGGCGACGGCCGCGGGGGCACCCGGGACGCCCTGCCGCAGGACGGTGGTGAGCGCCCGGCTGAACGAGCCCTCGTCACCCGGCAGTACGGCGTCCCGGCCGCGTCTGCCCGGGGCGTACCGGCCGATCCGGCCCCACAGCGGGACCCTGGAGTAGCTGAGCAGTTCGCCCGCGGTGTCCTCGCCGGTGCGCTCCAGCGCCGTCCAGGTGTCCCGGTCGGCCACCGCGTCGACCATTAGCAGCGCCTCCTCGTGGTCGCCGTGCACCATCGCGCTGACCACCCAGTCCCAGGCCAGGCCGCGCCGGTAGGCGTTGTCGGTGGTGCTGCCGCCGGTGACCAGGGCGAGCCGGCGCCCGCGCGGGTCGGCCACCAACTGGCCCACCAGGCACACCACCAGCCAGCGGCCGGGGTGCTGGGCGGCGTCCCGGACGGCGGTGAGCATCGCGTTGGCATCCGCGTCCGGCGCCACGGCGCTCACCCGGCAGCCCGCCGCGCCGGTGTCGAAGCACATCCCGGGCAGCACCTCGGCCAGCAGCCGGGCGCCCGCAGGGGCGTGCGCCGAACCGCCGTACGCCCGGTCGGGCCCGCCGTCCGCCCCGATCACCACCAGATCGACTCCGCCGGCCATCCGTCCGCCCCCTCCTCCGCCCGCCCCGCCACCGCTACCGCCGCGGACACCGCCACCGGTCCCCCCGCCGGGCAGGCTACCGCTCCGGGCGGGCGCCGACGGGGCTCACGGCCCGTCCGCGCCGGGACCATGGGCCCTATCGACGCGCGCGCCGACCGAGGACGATCGGACGCATGGAGCGTGAGGACCGTGCGGAGACCCTGAGCGAGGCCGAGTGCCTGCGGCTGCTCAGCACCGTGCCCGTCGGGCGCGTGGTGTACACCGAGCATGCGCTGCCGGCCGTCCTGCCGGTCTCCTTCGAGGTCCTGGACGGGCGGCTGGTGCTCGCCGTGCGCCGGGGAAGTGCCACCGCGCGCGGGCTCGACGGCACGGTGGTGGCCTTCCAGGCGGACCTGCTGGACCCGGTCACCCGTACCGGGTGGAGCGTGCTGGTGCACGGGCGGGCGGACGCGGTCAGGGACCCCGAGCAGGTGCGCCGGGTGCTGCGCTCAGGGCTGCGGCCGTGGGTGGGGGACCCGGAGCCGCTGTTCGTCGCGCTGGTGCCGGAGCTGGTCAGCGGCCGCCGGCTGTTCCCGACCGGGCGGGGTGTGCCGGGGCAGGGGGCACCGGGGCAGGGCACCGTCGGGCAGCCGCTGCTGCGGCCCTGAACCGGCGTTTCGCATTCCGCTCCTGACAGGTACCGGTGGGTAGGCATACGCTTCCGGCGTCCTGCCCCTCCCCGGGGCCCGTCCCCCTCCAGGAGCGCACCGTGAAGACCTTCGCGTCCCTCGCCGAACTGACCGCCGCCGTCGGCACCGAACTGGGCACCAGCGAGTGGCACACCATCGACCAGCGGAAGATCGACCTCTTCGCCGAGGCCACCGGGGACCACCAGTGGATCCACGTGGACCCGGAGCGGGCGAAGGAGAGCCAGTTCGGCTCGACCATCGCGCACGGCTACCTGACCCAGTCGATGATCCCGGTGCTGGCCAAGGAGTGCTACGCCGTCGAGGGCGTGCGGATGGCGCTGAACTACGGCTCGGACAAGGTGCGCTTCCCGGCCCCGGTGCCGGTGGGTACGGCGATCCGGGCCACCGCGGAACTGCTCTCGGCCACCGAGGTCCCGGGCGGGGTCCAGGCGGTGGTGCGGTTCACCGTCACCAGCGAGCGGAGCAGCAAACCGCACTGCGTCGCCGAGGCGATCACCCGCTTCTACGCCTAGCCCTAGCGGCGTAGCAGCGGGGGCGCCGGGGGCGGGCGGGCGCCGGGTACGCCGATTGGACCGCGCCGGGCCCTCCACCGGGTCCGAACGGCCCACTGCGAGTAACGTCCGACGAGATGGTTGTCGTACTCCAGCGGCCCCATGAGCCCCGGGGTACGCGCCCCGGCCTGCCCGGTAGCCGTGACCGTCGTCCCTGGAGGAGCCGTGCCCCGCCCCGCCCCGTGGTTCTCCCGCCTCGCCGGTCTGGCCTCGCAGTTCGTCCCGCCGCCCGCCGGCAAGCCCGCCGTCCCGGTCCGGGCCGTACCGGAACGCGCCGTTCCCGGCCTGGCCGGGCTCCCCCGCGCCGCCTGGCACCGGGTCCGCACCGAGGCCTTCGGGGCCGAGCCGAAGGGCGAGCGGCTGGCCCGGATCCGGCGCTCGCCCCAGTTCTCCGACGGCGCCTTCCGCAACCCGGTGCCGACCCGCCGCCTGGTCTACGAGCGGAGCCCGCTGGAGATCACCCTCGCCCAGCTGAGCGCGGACAAGACCCGCCGGTCCCCGGCCGCCGCCGTACCGGTGCACCGGCTGCTCCCGGTCGACCTGGCGAACCCGCCGGCCTCCGGGCTGCGGCTCACCTGGCTCGGTCACGCCACCGTGCTCGCCGAGATCGGCGGACGGCGCGTCCTGCTCGACCCGGTCTGGGGCGAGCGCTGCTCCCCCTTCGACTGGACCGGGCCCAAGCGGCTGCACCCGGTGCCGCTGCCGCTGTCCGAACTCGGGCCGGTGGACGTGGTGGTGATCTCGCACGACCACTACGACCACCTCGACATGGGCACCGTACGGGCCCTGATCGGCAGCGGCGCGGTCTTCGCCGTACCGCTCGGGGTCGGGGCGCACCTCGAACACTGGGGGGTGCCGGCCGGGCGGATCGTCGAGCTGGACTGGTGGGAGTCGGCCGAGGTCGCCGGGCTGACCGTGACCGCCACGCCGGCCCGGCACTACTGCAGCCGCGGTCCGCGCACCAGCACGCTGTTCCTGTGGGCGTCCTGGGTGGTGGCGGGGGGCGGGCACCGGATCTTCCACAGCGGGGACACCGGGTACTTCCCCGGCTTCACGGAGATCGGGCGCCGGCTCGGCCCGTTCGACGCCACGATGGTGCAGGTCGGTGCGTACAGCGAGTTCTGGCCCGAGGTGCACATGACCCCCGAGGAGGGTGTTCAGGCGCACCTGGACCTGGGCGGGCAGCTGATGCTGCCGATCCACTGGTGCACCTTCAACCTGGCGATGCACCCCTGGGAGGAACCCGCCGAACGCGTGGTCGCCGCCGCCCAGGCGCTCGGCGCCCACCTGGCCGTCCCCCGCCCCGGCAAGCCCTTCGAGCCCGTCGACCCGCCGGCCCTGCGGCTGTGGTGGCGCGCCGTCGCGGCCAAGCCGCGCGGCGTCGAGCCGCTGGCCGCGGGGCGGCCGGAGGGGCGGGAGCGGGTGACGGGCGTCGGCGAACAGATTTCAAACACTGTCAGCTGAATTCCGTCCGCTGAATTCCGTTCGCTGAAATCTGTCAGCTGTCGTCTGCTCGCCGCCGCCGTCGCCGCCTCCCCCGCTCAGCCCGCGAGGACGTCCCGCAGCGCCCGGGCCTCCTTCGCCACCCGGCCCGACCCGCCCCTCTCCGCCGCCGCCGTCACCTCGGCCAGCGGCCCCCGCGCCCCGGTCCGCCGGGCGCAGTCGGCGCCGAGGCCGACCAGGTCACCCAGTCCGCGCACGGACGGCTCGGCCGCACCCAGCAGCCCCGGCAACGCCGCCCGGAGCACCGACCAGACCGTCCCGTACGCGCCGGTCTGCGCCGCCAGGCCGAGCGCCGCCACCAGCCGGTTCGGCTTGACCGAGCCCGTCCCCACCAGCTCGCCCAGCTCTCGCCCGAGCAACCCGCCGTCCAGGTCCCCGCGCGCCGCGAGCACCAGCAGCGCGTCCACCGCCCCGGTCCGGTCCTCGGGGTGCCGGGCGCCCAGCCCGTACGCGACCACCAGGTGCGTCGCCAGACCGGCCGGGCCGCCGGACTCCGCGAGCAGCGGCAGGTACCGGCCCGCCCCGCGTTCGTCCCGGTCGGCCCCCGCCGCGAAGTGGTCGAGCCAGCGCGCGGCCAGCTCCTCGCGGTGGTGGGGCAGCATCGCCGTCCAGTGCCGGACCGGCCGCCAGGCCCAGTCGTGCTCGGCGCGGGCCCGGGAGACGCTGGGCTCGGTCGGCTCCAGGAGCTTGCGGAACTCCGGGGCGAGCCGCTGCCCGGCCGGCCCCTCCGGGCCGGGGCCGGTGCCCGGCTGGGCGACCGCGATCCGCCGGAGGTCCTCCCACCAGCGGTCCAGGTAGGTGTGGCCGCGCTTCGAGCCCCGGCCGGGCGCGAACAGCACCCGTTCGGAGGGCTGCCCGGGCAGGCCGCCGGTGCGCAGCCAGTGCGCCAGCCACCGCCCGGCCGGCGAGGTGAGCGCCTCGGCGGCCCGCAGCACCTCCCGGTCCGCCCCCTCCCGGTCCGCCACCGGCCCGACCCGCAGCAGGGCCGCGCAGAGGTCGGCCTCGCCCGGGATGACGCCGGCTGCCTCGTACCCGGCGAGGCGCCCGACCAGCACACCCGGCTCGATCCCACCGGTGACATCGGTCGGGGTGGCGAGCAGGTACGGCGGCCGGTAGGCGGTCACCTGCCAGGCGGCCTCCTCCAACCGGGCGGCGAGGACGGCGCCGTGCGCACTGGCGCGGGAGGTGCGCAGCGGAGTGCGGCCGGTGCCGCTGAGGGCGTCCCAGAGCCGGCGCGGCGGCGTCTCCCCCGCGATCGCGGCCACCACGAACAGCACGTCGCGGGGTGTGCAGTCCGCCCATTGCGCGACTCCCCGCCAGGGGTGCGCCCGGCGGACCGGTTCCAGCGCCCGGAGCAGCCCGGCGCGGTCCAGGTGGGCCTGCCGGACCAGTCCGTCCAGCACCCGTTCGAAAGCGGCGACCTCGGGCTCCCGGGCGACGAGCAGTGCGGCCAGCTCCTCGGCCAGCTCGGCGGCCGAGCCGATCGGCGGCCCGACCGGGGACGGCTCGGTCACCGGCGGCAGGATCTCGTCCCGCCCGGTGTCCGGCCCGTCCCCCTCGCCGCCGCCGACGGGCGCGCCGAACAGCCCGCCGGCCCGCGCGTGGTGGACGGGGTTCAGCAGTCCGGCGGCGCGATGCAACTCGGGCAGCACGGCCTCCCCCGCCGCCCCGAGGTGCCGGGCCACCACGTTGAGTGCCCGCTCCTGGACGCCCGTGTCCGGGTGCCCGAAGGCCTCGGCCGCCGCGAGCACCACCGGGCCGGAACGTCCGGGCGCCCGCCGGGCGGCCTTCTCCAGCATGCTCAGCTGAGCCCGCACCAGCTTCTTCTCGGTCCGGAACAGCACCACCGACGAGGCCTCGACGAGCGCCTCGGGCCCGATCAGCCCGGCCTCGTCCAGCCGGGCGAGCACCTCCTGGGCGTGCGCCGCGATCGCCGACAGGCCGTCCAGCAGCGCCAGCACGTCCCGCAGCCGGGCCGCGTACTCCCCGGGCGTCGGATCGAGTGCCCGCAGCACCTCCAGGAAGGCCCGCTGGTCGGCCGGCTTGCCGCCGCGCAGCAGCCGGGCCAGGCAGCGGTCCAGCAGCTCGGTCCGGTCCACCGACCCGGCCGCGGCCAGTCCGGCGATCGCCTCGGTCCAGACGTCGCCGGGGCGCGGGCTGCTTCGTTGCGTCAACTGCCAGCTGACGTCGGAGAGTTCGAGGAGGCGCGGCAGCAGTACCGGGGCCAGGGCGTCGGCGCGCAGCCGATCGACCAGGGGCGGCCGCGGGCCGTACTCGCGGGTCAGGCCGTCGAACCAACCCCGGACGAAGGGCTCGTCCGTCGGCACCGGGCAGCCGGTGCGCCGGACGATCGCCTCCGCGAGCGCGTGCATCGACGAGCCCCAGGAGCGCGCCGTCCGCGCGGCGAGCCGGGTGGCCACCTCGATCTGCCACTCCGGCGGCTGCGCCTCGACGACCTCGTGCAGCGACGGGTGCCCGGCCCAGTCGCGGGGCCCGAAGTCGGCGCCGCCGAGCCAGCTCGCCGCCCCGGCCGGGCCGGCGTGGCACCCGGCCCCGGCGACCAGCAGCGCACCCTTGGCGTCGGCGGCGGACCGCGACCGGTCCTGGCGCAGCTCCTTGCGCAGTTCCTTGAGCCCGGCCAGGCAGGTCCGCCGCTGGGCCCGGTCCAGCCCGGCCAGCAGCGCCGGCACGGCCCCGACGAACCCGCCCCGGACGGCCGCGAGCAGCTCCTCGACCGGCCCCGGCCGCTCCAGCGCGGTCTCCTTCCCGGAGCTCATGCGCCCGCCTCCCGCACCATCGCGACGGCCAGCGCGTGCTTGCACGGCCCGCGCCCGCCCCGGTACTTGCCCCACCACAGGCAGGTGCAGCTCGTCCGCCCCGACGCGTCCGTGCGCACCCGCTGGACGTGGTCGTCCACCGTGACGACAGCCGTCGCCCCGGCGCCTTCCAGCCGTACCGCGCCCGCCGCGACCAGTTCCCGGGCGGCCCGCAGCCGGGGGTTGGCGGCCTCGGCGCGCCCGGAGTCGTACGGGAGCCGGCGGTGGAAGTACGCGGCCTCGGCGGTGTCGTAGCCGATCTGCCCGGCGGTGCCCAGGCGGGTGAGGGCGGCTCGGACCCGCTCGGCGCTCAGCCCGGACTGCTCGGCGAGCTCGGCGACCTCGATCCGCGGCTCCCAGGCCAGCAGCACCGCGACGAGTTCGGCGTCCCGCTCGGCCGTCCCGGTGGCGAGCGCGCCGAGCACGCCGCCCTCGCCGGAGAAGCCGCGTGAGGCGTCGGGCGAGAGGGTCAGGGTGAGCCGCATGCCGGGCAGCGCCACCTCCCAGGCCGAGGCCGTCGGTTCGCCGGCCGCGACCGGCCCGTACACCCGCAGGGCGAGCGCGTGCCGCAGCACCCGCCGCAGCGCGACCAGCCGCTCGGGGCCGGGCAGGCAGACCGCGCCGGGCACGGGGCGGGTGGTGGGACGCAGGGTGCGCACGGCCGGGACGACCCAGCCGACGCCGGCGCGCCCGCCGCGCGGCAGCGAGCGCAGGAAGCGGACGGCCTCGGCCGCGGTGAGTTCGGCGCGCAGGTCGAAGCCGGCGGCGATCACCTGGGTCTCGGCGAAGCCGCGCAGCCAGCGCTCCGGCAGTGGCACCTTCTTCTCGACCAGCGGGCCGTCGAAGCAGGTGACCTCCAGCGCGTCCGGGCCGACCGCGAGGTGCAGCGGGTCCGCCGGGCCGATCCTGGTGAGCGCCTCCCGCAGCGGGTCGTTGACGTCCACGTTGGTGGTGCCGTGGCCGATCTCGTCGCCGTCCAGCCCGGCCCGGAGGACGTCGAGCCGGGCGTACACGCCGCAGCAGCCGGAGAAGGACTCGAAGCGCAGCCGGTCCCCGTCGGCGGTGACCACCGGGTCGAGCGAGGCGCGCAGCCGCGGCTGGTGGTAGCGGGCGGCGGCCACGTCCGCGACCGCGAGCAGCGCGGCGGCCGCCGGCGCCGGGTCGGCCAGGAAGCCCGCGAAGAACCGCGGGTGGGCCTGCGCCCCGAGCGGGGTGGCGCCGCCGGAGGTGGCCAGGTCGAGGCTCTTGCCGGCGGGGCCGTCCAGGACGGCCGACGGGCGCAGATAGGCGTACGCGTGTCCGGATTGCGTCATGCGGAGCACGCTAGGTGGCGGGACTGACAGCTCATCGACCCATGCCTTTGGTGAAACGCGTTCTACTAGACCTGAGCGTTATCCAGGTCACACCACCGCACGGTTGGCTTCTGCCACTATGAACCGGTGACCGACCTGACAGAACAGCAGAGGCCGACCGATCAGGCGCCCGGCCCGGCCGCCCCGTTCGCCGAGCTGCTGGAGATCGAGCGGCTGGACGAGAACACGTTCCGGGGCCACTGCCACGCCGGTGCCCCGATGCGCGCCTTCGGCGGCCACGTCGCCGCCCAGGCCCTCGCCGCCGCCGGACGCACCTGCCCCGCGAAGCGCGCGGTGCACTCGCTGCACGGCTACTTCATGCTGCCCGGCGACCCGGCCCGGCCGATCGACTACCAGGTCGACCGGCTGCGCGAGGGCTTCACCTACACCACCCGCAGGGTCCGGGCGGTGCAGGAGCGGAGGGAGATCTTCAACCTCACCGCCTCCTTCAAGCTTCCCGAGCCGGCCGCCGGCGACCGCCACCGCGGGATGCCCCCGCTGCCCGTCCCGGAGAGCCTGCCCGACGCCTTCTCCCACTGGGACGAGGAACTGCGCGCCGCGATCAGGAGCACCGACGGCTTCCGCGACCTCGAACTGCGCTTCGTGCCGCCGGACGCCCCGGGCGTCCCGCCGGCCGTGGCCGGGATGCCGCAGCAGTTCGTCTGGCTGCGCATCGCCACCCCGCTTCCGGCCACCGAGTCGCTGCTGCACACCTGCGCGCTCACCTACCTCTCCGACCTCACCCTGGCCTCCACCGCCGGTCTGCACGAACAGCCGAACTTCTTCCAGCGCACCGAGCCGCCCCGGCTGCTGATGACCTCGCTGGACCACGCGATGTGGTTCCACCGGCCGTTCCGGGCCGATGAGTGGCTGCTGTTCGCCCAGCGCAGCCCGTCCGCCTCGGACGGCCGCGGCCTGTCGCTGGGCGAGTTCTACGACCGGGACGGCCGACTGGTGGCCTCGGCTGTCCAGGAGGCGCTGATCCGCAGGCTGCCGTAGCGCTCGCCGCCCCCTGCGCTCGGACACCCCGGCGTTCGGACACCCCGGCGCTCCGGCGCTCCGCCCGCCGCCCGGAGAGCCGCCGGACACCCCGGCGCGCCCCCGGAGGAAGCCCGGTTGCCACCGGGCGAACGGAAGGGGGCCGGTCGGCGTCATACTCCTGAGCGGCCCCGGCCCGTATCATGGTGCGGGTGACCAAGGTTGACCTGTCACCACGGCCGGTGGAGGCGATGTCTCCGCGTCAGCTCGAACGCCGCGAGAGCCTGATCGCGGCCGCGCTCGCCCTGGTGAACGAGATCGGCGTCGAGCGGCTGCAGATGAAGCAGGTCTGCGAGCGGTCCGGAGTCGCCCTGGGGACGGCGTACCGATACTTCTCCTCCAAGGACCACCTCCTGGCGGCGGCGATCGCCGAGTGGCACCGCCTGCTGCTGGCGGACCTGGTGGCCGAACTGCGGGGGCCGCGCGCCGGACTGGGGGCCACGGACCGGGCGGTGCGGTTCGTCCGGGGCGGGATGCGGGCGTACCAGCGCCAGCCCGAACTGGCCCGGCTGCGCGTGGCCGTCGCCGCCTCCACCGATCCCTTCGCCAGCGAGGCGCTGCAGGGCATGGCCCGGGCCGACAGTGCCGCCCTCCAGGCGGTGACGGCCGAGGTGCCGGCCGCCGCCAGCGACCTGGTGCGACACATCGTCGCGCACGCCTGGCAGGGCGAGCTGACCGCCTGGGTGACCGGCCGCACCACGCTCGGGGACGCCCGACGGCGACTGGAGGACGTGGTGCGGCTGGTGCTGACCCCGTACGAGACCCACTACCCGGCCCCGTACGAGGTCCAGTCCACCGGCTGAGCCGGGAAGGCGGAGGCGCTCAGACCACCGTCACCGGGTGCGCCACCACCGCGCCGAACAGGTAGCCCTCGCGGTTGAAGGCCTCCCGTTCGGGCTGGGTGGCGCCCCCGCGGTCCGTCGCGCGGGCGCGCAACTCGTAACGGCCGGGCCTCCCGGGGTGCCAGACGGTGCTCCAGCGCGTCCAGTCACCGGCGCACGGCTCCTCGTCCAGCTCGGCGGTCCGCCAGCTCAGACCGCCGTCCGTGCTCACCTCCACCTGCCGCACCGGTGCCGTGCCGGACCAGGAGCGCCCGTGCAGCCGGTGCTCGCGTCCGGCCTCCAGCCGCGCGCCCTCGGCCAGTTCGAAGGCGGACTTGACCACCTGGGTGGTGAGCGCGGCCCCGCCGCCGGGCGGGTGGCCCGGGCCGAACATCCGGTAGAAGACGGTGTTCCACGGCGAGTGGAGCGGGTGGTCGGCGACCTCGATGCTGCCGACCCACTTGATCGAGGCGATGCCGACCCAGCCGGGCACCACCAGCCGCACCGGCGCGCCGTGGTCGGGGGTCAGCGGCTCCTCGTTCATCTCGTACGCTAGCAGCGTGTCGTCCAGCGCCTTGGCGATCGGCAGCGGGCGGCGCACCGGGCCGTAGTTGGTGCCGTCGAGGACGTAGTCCGGGTCCAGCCCGGTGGGCAGCACGTCCACCGCGGCACCGGTCAGCCCGGCGGCCCGCAGCACCTCGGCCAGCCGGACGCCCCGCCAGCTCGCCGAGCCGATGCTGCCGAGCGTCCACGGCGTGCCCGGGGTGAGCCGGCCCTGCTGGCGGTGGAAGTAGCTGCGGCCGTTGCCGGCGCACTCGATCAGGGCGTGGATCCGGGTGTCGGGCAGCGCCCGCAGGTCGTCCAGGGAGAACTCCACCGCCCGCTGCGGCGCCGGGGCGCCGTGCAGACCGCTGCCGAACAGCTTCAGCCGCCAGCCGACCGGATCGATCAGCGGGGTGCTGGTGTGGTTGCGGACGAAGAACCGTTCCACCGGAACATGGCGGCCGACGACGGCCCGGCCGTCGGCGTCGCGCAGCGCCTCCCAGCGCATCTCGGCGTTGGTGTCGCGCCGGACGAACCACTGGGCAGGCAGCGGCTTGACGATTCCGGGCACGTTGACGATTCCGGACACGGGCCTGGGCACCTCCTCGGCGACCGCCCGGCCCGGGGCGAACACCGGAGCGGCCAACGCGGGCACGGTGAGCGCCCCGGCGACGGAGCGCGGCGGCATCCGGACGGCACTGTCCGGATGGCGCTCCACACCCCAGCGTAGGTGCTCCGGCCCGTTCCGTGACCGGCGCGGACGCCCGGGCTTGCCGCTTGACCTTCTCACCGGTGTGAGTACCTAGCTTTCCCGGTGTCGGAACGAGCGCCCGCCCGGGCAGCCCGTACGACGACGCAGTCCGTCCCGCCGAGGAAGCACCGAGGAGCCCCCGTGCCGTCCACCGCCCCCGCCCCCGCCCCGCTCGCCCGGATCGTCCAGGGCTCCGGCCCCGGCCTGCTGCTCGCCCACGGCGCCGCGGGCAGCGCCCGGGACAACTGGGGCCCGCTGCTGCCCGACCTCGCCGCGCACCGCACCGTCGTCGCCCCCGACTACCCCGGCTCCGGCGACAGCCCGTACGAGCCCGCCGAGCCCGGCCTGGACGAGTACGCCGACCGGCTGGTCGCGGCCGCCGAGGAGGAGGGCCTCGACACCTTCGACGTGGCCGGCTTCTCACTGGGCGCCGCCGTCGCCGTCCGGATCGCCACCCGCCACCCCGGGCGGGTGCGCTCGCTGCTGCTGATCGCGGGCGTGGCCGGCGGGTCGGCCCGGCTGAGCGCCCTGTCCGAGCTCATGGTCAGGCTCCGCGACCGGCCCGCCGAGCTCGCCGACCTGATGCTCACCGTCGTCCTCGGCCACAGCTGGGTGGACGCGCTGCCCGCCGACCAGCTCGCGGCGCTGCGCGAGGGGCTCCGGTCCCCGTTGCCGGCCGGCTTCCCGCAGCAGTTCCAGCTGGCCGCCCGGACCGACGTCCGCGCGGAGTTGGCCTCGATCGCCGTGCCCGCGCTGGTCGTCGGCGCCGCGGAGGACATGCTCGTCCAGCCGTCCCAGCACCGCCTGCTGGCCGAGGGCATTCCCGGCGCCCGCTTCGTCGAACTCCCCTCCGGTCACCTGCCGATGGTCGAGGCACTGCCCCAACTGCGCGATGTGGTGCTGGAGTTCCTGAAGAACTGAGCCGGGGGAATCCGGGCCGGGGACGGGCGAGGCCGGGAACACCCCCGCGGCGGCCGGCGTTGACCCGACCATGCGCATCGGAGAACTCGCCCGCCTGACCGGGGTTTCCGCCCGCCTGCTCCGCTACTACGAGGAGCAGGGCCTGCTCCGGCCCGCCCGCACCGCGGCCGGCTACCGCGAGTACGGCGAGGAGGACACCGTACGGGTGTGGCAGATCCGCAGCCTGCTCGCGGCCGGCCTGCCCACCCGGATCATCGCCGAGATCCTGCCCTGCGCCACCGGCCCGGTGCCCGCCCTGACGGCCTGTCCGAGCCTGCTCGCCACCCTTCGCGGCGAACTCGCCGACCTGGACGCCCGGATCGAGGACCTCACCCGTAGCCGCCGGGTGCTCTCCCACTACCTGGCGACGGCGCACGCACCGAGCGAGGAGCAGGCGGCCTGACCGGACGGGCCTGACCGGACGGGCCTGACCGGACGGGCCGGGCCCGCCGTCCTGGTCACGCTGCCCTTCGTCGTGCCGATGCCGCTGCCGTGCGGGTCCCCGGTGAAGGAACCCAGCGAGGGGCCGGCCGCCGGCCCCTCCCGTTCCACAACCGCCCACGGCCTGCGGGACGCCGTGCGGCCGGCCGTCAGCGAGGCCCTCGCCGAACCCGGACGGCCCCGCTGACCAGCGCATACGCCCCGCCCGCGGGTCTGGTGGGGCGTATGCGGCCAACCGACGCCCAACCCCCGCCCGGACTTCACCCGCGCGTACCGACCGTTCACACCGCGCTGGAACCCTTCCTGCCATGAACGCCAGCCCTCAGGCGCCCTACCAGGAACCGCGCTTCCCGCTCCCCCAGCGCCACCGCCGCCTCCTCGCCTGCACCGCCGTCCTCGCCTCCATCGCCCTGGGCACCCTCGGCGTCGGCGCCACCGTGGAGACCGTCCAGCACGGCCCGCTCGCCACCGCCACCGCGAGCAAGTAGCCGACGCCTGCCGCGGGGAACCAGGGTCAGCCTCCAGTTGAAGATCGTTGCGTACTACGATTACCCCGCAACACGACGCGAAGGGGACGCGGTGGCGCGGGTTGCGATCATCGGTGGCGGTATCAGCGGGCTGGGGACGGCGCTCATGCTCGGCCGACGGGGCCACACGGTCACGTTGTTCGAACAGGACATCCGGCAGGCCCAGGAGGACCTGGACCAGGACTTCTACCGGTGGAACCGGCCCCGCGTCCCGCAGGCCAACCAGCCCCACTCGTTCCTCGCACCCGTACGCACCGTGCTGCGCACCGAGGCCCCGGACGTCTACGCGGACCTGCTGGCCCGCGGAGCCCGGGAGTACCACGACTTCGACTGGTTCGACGAGCGCCCCCCGCACCGGGCCGGTGACGAGGAACTGGTGACCCTGCGCACCCGCCGCATCGTGCTGGAGGCCGCGCTCACGGCAGCCGTACGGCGGGAACCCACCGTCGAGATGCGGCGGGGCACCCGGGTGATCGGCCTCACCGTCGAGGCCGGCGACCCGCCCCGGGTCGCCGGCGTGCGGACGGACGCCGAAACCCACCCGGCCGACCTCGTCGTCGACGCGGCCGGCCGCCGGTCACCGGTCCCCGGCTGGCTGGTCGCGGCCGGCTGCCGCCCGCCGGTGGTCGACAGCCACCGCACCGGGATCACCTACGTGTGCCGCTGGTACCGCCTGCGCGCCGACGGCCCGCGCGACCCCGGACGGGTGAAGACCGGCTCCGCCGCCGGGTTCGCGCTCGCCGGCGTCTTCCCGTCCGACAACGACACCTTCGCGCTCAGCATGGTGCTCTCCACGGGCGATCCCACCCGCGGCGCCCTCACCGCCCCCGCCGTGTTCGAGGCCCTCCTCCGGCGCTTCCCCGCCTGTGCCGCCTGGCTCGACCTCGATCCCGAACCCCGGTCGCCCGTCCTGGCGATGGCGGGCCTGGACAACCGCTGGACCTCCCTCGCCGACCACACCGGCCCCGTCGTCACCGGCCTGGTCAACGCCGGGGACAGCCTCGTCCACACCAATCCGACCCTCGGCCACGGCGTGGCCCTCGGACTGCGCGCCGCCCAGTACCTCGCCGGGCACGCCGACCAGGTCGCCGCCGACCCCACGGGCTACCACGCCTGGACCACCGGGACCATCCGCCCCTGGTTCGACGCCCAGGTGACCGCCGACCGCACCAACGAGCAACGCCTCAAGGACGGTCCGGCCCTCCCCGACCGCCGGGCCGCCGCCCTCGCCGCCTGCGCCTTCGACGACCCGGTCGTCATGCGGGCCCGCGCCCACGTCCGCCACCTCGTGCAGACCCCCGACGTGGCCTACGCCACCGAGGAAGTCGACCAGGCCGTCACCACCTGGCTCGCCGCCCGGCCCGACTTCACCCCCCACCACGACGGCCCCACCCGCGACGAGTGGGACGCCCTCATCCCCGCATGACCTTCGCCGCGGCCCGGGCGCGGCCCGCGTGCCCGCCGCTACGCGCGCATGCCCTCGTGGGGCGGGGGTGGAGCAGCAGGACGGGAGTGGCGGCCGGTGCCGGGGGTGGGCCGGAGGTCGGGAGCCGGGGCGTAGCGGGCGGCCGGGGGGCGCAGGAGCCAGGTGGTGCGGGGAGTGGGGGTGATCAGGTTGAGGCGGTGGAGGAGGCCGAGGGCGTCGCGGCGCAGGGCGGTGCGGTCGGCGAGGTAGCGGGCGGGGAGGTCGTGGTCGTCGGCGATGTCGCCGAGGGCCCCGTCTATCAGCGCGTCGGGGATCGGGACGTCGCCGCCGGTGTCCTCGCCCGGCAGCGGGCGGACCTCCTCGACCAGGCGTTCCACCAGCAGCAGGGTGGCCTGGGCGAGGGTGCCGGCACCCGGGAGGGCGAGGTCGGTGAGTTCGGCGGCCGGGTCGAGCAGGGCGACGCCCTCGGCGCGCAGTTCGGCCTCCAGCCCGAGGAATTCGGCGAGCGCGGCCGGGCCGCTGAGCCGGTGCTCGCGCAGCCACTCGCGCTGGTCCTCGGGGAGGTCGGCGGCGAGGACGGCGGGCGTCTCGGCGAGGAGGCGGCGCACGGCCGTTCCGGGCTCGGCCTCGGCGGCGCGCCGGATGAGGTCGGCGGCGTCGTCGGCGAGCGCGGGCGGGCCGGCCGGGACGGCGCGGGCGAGTTCGCGGTCGACCGTCAGCACGAAGGCGGTGTCGCCCGGGTCAGTCGGCAGTTCGCCCAGCACCTGCCAGTCGGCCAGCGCGGCGAGCGCCATGTCGAGCGCCGCGTCGGCTCCCTCGCCCCCCTCGGCGACGAGCTCGGGCGCGGCCGCCCGCATCGCCCGGAGCAGACGCCCGTACGGGAGTTGCTCGGGGGCGTCGACGAGCAGGGCGAGCGCGAGCGCGAGCCGGGCATAGCCGGCCGGGGTGAACGGGGCACCGGTGGCGGGGTGTTCGAGGCGGCGGGCGGCGCCGGGGCCGAGGCCGGCCTTGCAGAGCCGGGCGTGCCAGGGGCCGACGACGAGGCGGTAGCCGAGCAGGGTGTCGAAGCGTTCGGTGAGCCAGTCGCGGTGACGGCGGATCAGCGGGAAGCCGTCGGCGTGCGGGCCGGACGCGGTGACCAGCGGGTGGGCGAGCAGCAGCCGGGCGGCGATGCGGCGTTCGGCGTCCGGCAGTTCCCCACCGGAACGGTCCTGCACGTCGCAGGGCAGCTCCGGGAGTCCAGGGCTGCGCTCCGGCCTGCGGTGCCTGCCGGGCCCGCCCTGCTTGGCGCCTGACCGGACGACGGGCAGTGCGGCGGCGTCGCGGCGGGCGCGGCGCAGGCCGCCGTCGGTGCGGGCCTCGCGGGCGCGCGGGACGGCGGCGTGGGCGGTCGGGCCGTGCCACCAGCTGACGGCGGGCTCTCCGGGTGCGGCGGCGGCGCCCAGGTGGCGGGCGGGGTAGAGACCGAAGGAGGCGGTGCACAGGTCGTCCGCGGTGCCGGGGGTGGCGGCCGCGAACCAGTGGGCGAGCCGCAGCAGTCCGGGGTCGGGCGAGAGCTCTTCGGCGGAGGCCTGCGGGTCGTCAGCTCCGTTGTCGGCCACGGCGCCGCCGGGGCCGGCCTCGCGGTCGGACCGGCACGCGGCTCCGCGTTCGGCTCCACGTTGGGCTTCGCGTACGGCGAGGACGGCGTCGGCGGGTCCCCGGCCTGCCCCGCCCGCGCGTCCGTCCGGCCTGCCGGCGGCCACCCGGGTGGCGCCGACCGCGTACTCCTGCTGCTCCATGTCGGGGTCAAGACTAGACGGTGACGGGTCACCCGGTGGCAGCAACCGCCCTCCTGAGGAAGTCTCCGCAGGAGCCCTCGAACCGGCCGCCCGCCCTCCGCTCCCCCGGCCGGGCCGTCACAGCCCGTGCCCCACGCGGGTTACGCACCGGTAACCCGGTCTTCCCCCGCCCGAGCGGCTCCCGTAGGGTCGGTGGATCTCCCCAGCCGAGCGACCTCGGAGGCACTCCCCGCATGAGCATCCGTACGACCACCCGCGCCGCCGGCCTCGGCGGGCGCCTGCGTTCGGCCACCGGCCTGCTCGGCGGCTTCGCGGCCACCTCGGCGGCGCACCTGGGTTCGATCCTGTCCGGGGCCTCGGTGCTGCGGAACGCCACCAAGCCGGCCCTGATGCCGCTGCTGGCCGCGCACAGCGTGTCGGCGGCGACCGCCGCCGGGCGGGAGGCGCCGAAGCTGCTGGCCCCGGCGCTGCTGGCGAGCGCGGGCGGGGACGTGCTGCTGCAGCTGAAGGACGACACCGCGTTCCTGGCCGGCATGGGCTCGTTCGCCGCCGCGCACGTCTGCTACGTCACGATGTTCGTCCAGCGCGGGGCGTTCACCGACCGCCGGCGCACGCTGGTGGTCGCGGCCGCCTACGCGGCGGCCTGGGTGGGCCTGGTCGGTCAGCTCTGGCCGGACCTCGGGGGGCTGAAGGTCCCGGTGGCCGGGTACAGCCTGCTGCTCACCTCGACGGCCGTCACCTCGGCCGGGCTGGGCTGGCGGACCGGGCTGGGCGGGGCGCTGTTCCTGCTGTCGGACACGCTGATCGCCACCCAGCTGGCGAAGTGGCGCGAGCTGCCGGGGCATCAGTTCTGGATCATGGCGACGTACGTGCTGGCCCAGTACCTGCTGGCCAGCGGCA
This sequence comes from Kitasatospora sp. NPDC059648, assembly GCF_042734825.1. Lineage (NCBI taxonomy): Bacteria > Bacillati > Actinomycetota > Actinomycetes > Kitasatosporales > Streptomycetaceae > Kitasatospora > Kitasatospora sp. NPDC059648. The sequence goes on from NZ_JBHWDU010000009.1 coordinate 151,928, forward strand.
TCCTCCGGCACGAGGAGCGACAGGAGCCGCAGGAGCCGCACGAGCAGCAGGCGCTTCTGGCGCAGCCGGCCGTCTGACGCGTCGAGGCGCCGCCGGTCCCGTCAGGGTCCGGCGGCGCGACGCGCGGGCGCGGAGGGAGCGGGGCCGTCAGCCACTGCGCCTCCGGAGCAGCCAGAAGCCGCCGAGGCCGCCCGCGACCAGCGCCAGCCCTCCGGCCAGCTCGGCGGGGTCCGCCGCGACCGAGCCGCCGAGGCCGGTCTCCACCGCGCCGTGCGGGGCGACCTGCTGGCTGCCGGCGCCGGACTGGCCGAGCGAGCCGGCCCACTCCCCGGCCGCCTTGCCCCAGTCGCCGAGGCCCTTGTCGGGGCCGGAGGCAGCGACGGTGGTGACGGTGACGCTGGTGGAGAAGGCGCCGCCGTCCGGGCAGGTGCCGTCGACCTTGCTGTTGCCGTTGTGCTGGGAGGCCAGCCGGGCGGAGCCGGTGTGCTTGCCGTCGGCTCCCAGGGTGAGGGTCGCGGGGCCGCCCTCGAAGGCGGCGGAGTGGGCCGTGATGGTCTTGGCGTCGGGCCTGTCCGACTTCTCACAGGAGACCGCGACCGTCACGGTCTGGCCCGGTGCGGCCTGGGACGGGCTGACCGAGGCCGCGCCGTCCCGGGCTGCCGCGAGGGGGGCCGTCAGACCGGTCAGCACCGTCGCGCCGATCAGAGCGGCGGCGGCCGTACGCATGGGGCGCATGCCGGAACCTCCGGGATTCTCGGGCACAGCCGGGGACTCCCATGTCCACGTGGTGTTTCAACTGCACCCGGTCATTCACCGACGGTAGGCAGGGGCTCCGGGCCCGGCCACCGCTCAGGACCGTTCGAGCGACGGCCCGTCGCGCATCGTGACCGATCGTGACCATCGGCGCGGAGCCCTGCCCCCTCAGAGGTCGAGGTCCACCACGACCGGGGCGTGGTCCGAGGTGCCCTTGCCCTTGCGGGCCTCGCGGTCCACGTAGCTGTCGGTGACGGCGTCGACGAAGGGCTTGTTGGCGTAGGTGAGGTCGATCCGCATGCCCCGGTTCTTCGGGAAGGCCAGCTGGCGGTAGTCCCAGTAGGTGTAGGGGCGGTCGTACTTCAGCGGGCGCGGCACCACGTCGTGCAGGCCGATCTCGCCGAGGGCCTCCAGGGCGGCGCGCTCGACCGGGGTCACGTGGGTGAGGCCCTCGAAGGCGGCGACGTCGAAGACGTCCTCGTCGGTGGGGGCGATGTTGAAGTCGCCGAGGACGGCGAAGGGGCGCGGGCCGGCCGCGTCCTCGGTGGCGGCCTTGCGCAGCGCCTCCAGCCACTCCAGCTTGTAGCGGAAGTGGGCGTGGTCGACCTCACGGCCGTTGGGCACGTAGACCGACCAGACCCGGACGGGGCCGCAGGTGGCGGCGACGGCGCGCGGTTCGACGTCGGGCAGCAGCGCGCCGTCGGCCAGGTAGCCGGGCTGGCCGGGCAGATCGCGCACGACGTCCTCCAGGCCGAGCCGGGAGACGATCGCGACGCCGTTCCAGCGGCCGGTGCCGTGCGCGGCCGTCTCGTAGCCGAGCTCGCGGACCTGCTCGTACGGGAAGGCGTCGGCCGCGCACTTGAGCTCCTGGAGGCAGAGCACGTCGGGCTTGGCGCTCTCCAGCCACTCCAGGAGCTTGGGCAGCCGCGCGGTGACGGAGTTGATGTTCCAGGTGGCGATGCGGACGGTCACGGCGGGCGGCCTTCCCGGTGGTTCGGTCGGTGCGGACGGGGTGGGCGCGCCCCCGGAGGGAGGCCCACCCCGAACATACCGTCCGGCACTGACAACCCGGCCCGGTCAGGCGCCCGGGCGGGCGTCCGCACGGGTCAGCGCGAGGCCGCGGGCCGCACCACAGCGGCCGAGCCTCCGCCGCGCCGCACCGGTTCGGCGGCGGCGACCCAGCGGCCGTCCGGCAGCCGTTCCACGCCGGTGGCGGCACCGATCTCGCCGCCGTTGGTGAACTTGTGCCCGAGGGCCTCCAGCTCGGCCCGTTCCGGCAGTGCCAGGAAGCCCGGCTCGGCCTGGGTGACGGCGGAGTTGCGCTGGCTGGCGCGCGGCGCGGCGATGGCCTGTTCCAGGCTCAGCCCCCGGTCGAGGCGCCCGAGCAGGACCTGGAGGGTGGTGGTGACGATGGTCGCGCCGCCGGGGCTGCCGGTGGCCAGCAGCGGCTCGCCGTCGCGCAGGACGACGGTCGGGGACATCGAGGAGCGCGGCCGCTTGCCCGGACCGGGCAGGTTCGGGTCGGGGACGCCGGCGGTGAGCGGTGCGAAGTCGAAGTCGGTCAGCTCGTTGTTGAGCAGGAAGCCCCGACCGGGGACGGTGATGCCGCTGCCGCCGGTCTGCTCGATGGTGAGGGTGTAGGAGACGATGTTGCCCCAGCGGTCCGCCACCGTGAGGTGCGTGGTGTTGGGGCCCTCGTAGGGCTCGGCGACGCCCTGGCCGGTGTCGGCGCAGTCGGCCGGGTGGCGCGGGTCGCCGGGGGCGAGCGGGCTGGTGAGGGCCCGGTCGGGGCTGATCAGGCAGGCCCGGGAGGCGGCGTAGCGCTCGGAGAGCAACTGCTTGGTGGGGACGTCGCTGAAGGCCGGGTCACCGACCCAGCGGTTGCGGTCGGCGAAGGCGATCCGCGAGGCCTCCAGGAAGTGGTGGTAGTACTGCGTGCTGCTGTAGTCCGAGAGGTCGCCGTCCTCCAGGATGTTGAGCGCCTCGCCGACGGTGGTGCCGCCGGAGCTGGAGGGGGCGATCGAGTAGACGTCGTAGTCGCGGTAGGCCACGTGGGTGGGCGCCTGGCGGCGGACCTGGTAGGCGGCCAGGTCGGCGGTGTCGACCTTCCCCGGCCGGGCGTTGCGGCCCGAGGCCGGGTCGACCGGCGGGTGCTGCAGGGTGTTGACGATGTCCTTGGCCAACTCGCCCTGGTAGAAGGCCTTCACGCCGTCCTTGGCGAGCAGCTCGTACGTCGCGGCGAGGTCCGGGTTGCGCAGGACGGAGCCGACCTCCGGGGGCTTGCCGTTCGGCAGGTAGAGCTTGGCGGTGGCCGGGAAGTCCTTGAACCGGTCGTAGTTGCCGGCGGTCTGGCCGCGGAAGGTGTCGTCGACGACGAAGCCGTTCTCGGCGATCCGCTCGGCGGGTTCCAGGGTCTGGGCGAGCGAGCGGGTGCCCCACTGGCGCAGCGCGGAGTCCCACGTGGCGGGGGTGCCGGGGACGCCGACGGACAGGCCGCTGGTGACGGCGTCGGCGAAGGCGAGGGGCTTGCCGTCCTCCAGGAACAGCCCGCTGTCGGCGGTGCGGCCGGCCACCTCCCGGCCGTCGATGGTGTGCACCCGTCCGGTGGCGTGGTCGTAGTAGACGAAGTACCCGCCGCCGCCGATCCCGGACGAGTACGGCTCGGTCACCCCGAGCGCCGCGGCCACGGCCACCGCCGCGTCCACCGCGTTCCCGCCCTTGCGCAGCACCTCGATCCCGGCGGCGGTGGCGTCGGCGTCCGCGGACGCCACCGCCCCGCCCCACCCCACCGCCTCCGGCACCTTCGGCGGCGGCGCCGCGGCCCCGGCGGGTCCGGTGGTGGCCCAGACCAGTGCGGTGGCGAGCAACAGTGGTGGCGCGAGACGGGTCAGAGCCCTCATCCGAGTCCTCCTGAGTCGACGTCAACTCACCAGTTGTTCCACAGGAGCGGTAATCCGACAACCACACCGCACTTCTACCCATGGGTAGTTGACCTGACGACAGGACCGGGCACTTCAGGAGGCCGACGGGCGGCAGCCGAGGCCGACGACTGACAGCTGACAGCTGACGACTGACAGCTGACGACTGACAGGTTTCAGCGAACAGATGACGTCATCTGTTCGCTGAAACCTGTCTTCCGAAAGTGGTCAGCCGTCAGCCGTCGGCCGCCCCCGGCCGCACCCCCGCTACAGCGCGCTGCGCTCCACCCGCCGCCGCTTGATGGTGCGGAACCGCCGCGCCACCTGGCGGGCCAGGTCGGCCGCGCCGACGAGGCCGGCCTCGTTGCCGAGGGCGGCGTGGACGATGGCGGCCTCGGGCCGGAAGCCGCGGCCGGTCAGGGTGCGGCGGAAGGTGTCCCGGGCCGGGCCGAGGAGGAGGTCGCCGGCCTCGGAGACTCCGCCGCCGATGACGAAGCGTCCGGGGTCGAGGCCTGCGGCGAGGTTGGCGATGCCGACGCCGAGCCAGGTGCCGACCTCGTAGAGCAGCTCGACGGCGGTCGGGTCGCCGTCCTGGGCGGCCTCGGTGACCAGCGGGCCGGTGATCCCCTCGACCGTCCCCCCGGCGCGGGCGAGCAGCGGCTGCACCACCGGGGACTCCTCGGCGACCAGTTCGCGGGCGTCCCGCACCAGCGCGTTGCCGGACGAGTACTGCTCCCAGCAGCCGCGGTTGCCGCACGGGCAGCGGTGCCCGCCGGGCACCACCTGCATGTGCCCGAACTCGCCCGCCAGGCCGTACTTCCCGCGGTCCACGTAGCCGTCCCGGACGACCGCGCCGCCGATGCCGGTGCCCAGGGTGAGCATCACCATGTGGTCCTCGCCGCGCCCGGCGCCGAAGCGCCACTCGGCCCAGGCGGCGGCGTTGGCGTCGTTCTCCACGATCACCGGGAAGCGCAGCCGCTCGCTGAGCGCCTGCTGGAGCGGTTCGTTGCGCCAGTTGAGGTGCGGGGCGAAGAGCACCCGGGAGCGGTCGGCGTCGACCCAGCCGGCCGCGCCGACGCCGACCGCGTGGACGTCGTGCCGGTCGGCGAGCTGGAGCACCAGCTCGACGATGACGTCCTCGACGACCTTGGCGCTCTTGCTCTTGTGCGGGGTGTCGGTGCGCAGCTTCTCCAGCACCTTCCCCTCACCGTCGACGACCCCCGCGACCACCTTGGTGCCGCCGATGTCGACGCCGATGGTGGGCAGCCGCAGTATCCCCGCCGGCAGGGCGCGGCGGCGGCGTTCGGCCCGCGGGCCGAGGCCGAGCAGGGTGGGCAGGACGGCCGGCCGGGTGGTGCCTTGGGGGCTGGTCACGGCTGCGGACGCTCCTCACGGGTCTCGCGGGTCTCACGGGTCTCACGCAGAACGGGGGAATCGAGGGGCTCGGCGGTGGACGGCCGGGCCAGCTCGTGCGAGAGCTCGGCGAGGTCGGAGCCACCGGCCATCTCGGTGGTGAGCTGTTCCAGGCCGATCTCGGCGCGCGGGTGGCTGCCGGCCATCCGCCCCCGCTTGAGCAGGGTGAAGTGGTCGCCGACGAGGTAGGCGTGGTGCGGGTTGTGGGTGATCAGGACGACCCCGAGCCCGGCGTCGCGAGCCGCGGTGACGTACTTGAGCACCACCCCGGACTGCTTGACGCCGAGCGCGGCGGTCGGCTCGTCCAGGATCAGCACCTTGGCGCCGAAGTGCACGGCGCGGGCGATCGCCACGCACTGGCGCTGCCCGCCGGAGAGGGTGCCGATCGGCCGGTCGACGTCGTGCAGGTCGATGCCCATCCGCGCGAGCGCCTCGCGGGTGGTGGCGCGCATGCCGTCGGAGTCCAGCCGCAGGCCGCCCCAGCGGCGCATGCCCCGTTCGGAGCCGAGGAAGAAGTTGCGCCACACCGGCATCAGCGGGACGACGGCGAGGTCCTGGTAGACGGTGGCGATGCCGAGGTCCAGAGCCTGGCGCGGGGAGTCCAGCCGGACCTCCTCGCCGCCGACGGTGTAGGTGCCCTCGTCGTGCTGGTGCAAGCCCGCGATGATCTTGATCAGGGTGGACTTGCCGGCCCCGTTGTCACCGAGCACACAGCTGATCTCGCCGGCCCGCAGGGTCAGCGAGACGTCCTGCAGCGCCCGGACCGTCCCGTAGGTCTTGCCGACGCCGACCAGGGAGAGGAGCTCGCCGCCCGGGGTGAGTTCGTCGTTCATCGCGGTCCCCGTTCGGCCCGGCGCTTGACGTACGCGTTGAGCAGCGCGGCCAGCAGCAGCATCGCGCCGAGGAAGAACTTGAACCAGTCCGGGTTCCACTGGGCGTAGATGATCCCCTTGCCGGCCATGCCGAAGATCAGCGCGCCCAGCGCGGAGCCGACCACCGAGCCGTAGCCGCCGGTGATCAGGCAGCCGCCGATGACGGCCGCGACGATGTAGATCAGCTCGTTGCCGACGCCCTCGCCGGACTGCACGGTGTCGAAGGAGAACAGCAGGTGCTGTCCGAGCACCCAGGCGCCGAAGCCGACGCCCAGGTAGAGCACGGTCTTCGTCCGGGCGACCGGCACGCCGACCGCGCGGGCGGCGGCCGCGTCGCCGCCGACGGCGAAGATCCAGTTGCCGAAGCGGGTGCGCAGCAGCACCCAGCTGCCGACCACGAGCAGGCCGAGCCACCACCAGACGGTGGCCTTGATCGCCAGGCCGCCGATGTTCACCTCGGAGGCGAACAGCAGGCGGCAGGTCTCGAACCCCTGCATGTCCGCGATCGACTTGGTGGAGACCGTCCCGGAGACGGCCTTGGTGACGCCGAGGTTGGCGCCGGTCAGCATCAGGAAGGTGCCCAGGGTGACGATGAAGCTGGGCAGCTTCGTGCGGCCGAGCATCCAGCCGTTGAACCAGCCGATCGCCAGCGCGGTCGCCAGCGAGACCAGGACGCCGACCCAGGTGACGGCGGTGAACTGGTAGGAGACCATCGAGGAGGTCAGCGCGGCGGTGGTGACCAGCACGCCGGCCGACAGGTCGAACTCGCCGCCGATCATCAGCAGCGAGACCGGCACGGCCATGATCCCGATGGTGGAGGCCGCGTAGAGGACGGTGCCCAGCGAGGAGACCCGCAGGAAGGGCTCCGCCGCGGCGGCGAAGACCGCGAACACCGCGACGGCAGCGATCAGCGAGCCGAGCTCGGGGCGGGCGAGGAGCCGCCGCAGGGCCGCCGGGCGGTCCTGGACGAGCAGGTCGGGGGTGGTGGAGGCGCTCACCTGGTCCCCCTCGCGACGTACTCGGCGAGCGCGTCGGCGTTGTCCTTGGTCAGGATCTGCGGGCCGGTCGCGACGGGCTTGCCGCCGCCGAGCATGTCCAGGTTGGACTTGTACAGCCACAGCAGGTCGACGCCCTCGTAGCCCTGGAGGTAGGGCTGCTGGTCGACGGCGAAGCCGACGCTGCCGGACTTGAGCCCGGCCACCACCTGCGGTCCCAGGTCGAAGGTGTCCAGCTCGACGCTGCGGTGGGCGTCCTGGACGGCCTGCAGCCCGGTGGCGGCCATCGGGCCGGAGAGGGTGAGCACGGTGTCGACGGAGGGGTCGGCCTGGAGCTTGGCGGAGATCGCCGCCCGGGCGTCGGGCATGTCGACGCCGTTCACGTAGAGCACCTGGAAGCCGCCGCCGGCCTTGGACTGGGCGCCGGAGCAGCGCTCCTCCTGGCCGACGTTGCCCTGCTCGTGGATCACGCACAGCACGTTCTTGCGGCCTCGCGAGGCCAGCTCCGCCCCGGCTGCCTGACCGGCCGCGGACTCGTCCTGACCGATGTGGGTCAGTGCACCGAACTTCGCGGAGAACTCCTGACCGGAGTTGATCGTGATCACCGGGATGCCGGCCGCCTTGGCCTTGCCGAGCACATCGGCCATCGCGTCGCCCTTGGCGAGGGTGACGAGCAGGCCGTCGACCTTCTGGTCGATCGCGGCCTGGACGAGCTGGACCTGGTTCTGGGTCTGCGCGTCGTTGGAGTACAGGAAGGTGATGTTGTCCTTGGCGGCGGCCTGCTCGGCGCCCTTGCGCACGCTGTCCCAGAAGGCGTCCCCGGCGCCGGCGTGGGTCACCATGGCGACCTTCCAGCGCGGGGTGGTGACGGCGCTGCCACCGGCGGCCACGGCCTTGGCGCGGGCCTCCTCGGCGCGTCTGCCTCCGGTACTGCTGCAACCGGCCGCGGTGACCGCGAGGGCCAGGACGGCGCACACGGGCCAGAAGCGGCGGGACGGGCGAAAGCGGGTAGTGCTCATCCCCATAGTCTCTCTGGCCCGGTCGCGCGGGATCGCACCGCCTCGCCCGGCGGCACGGACGGGCCGGGCGGTAAGGTGCCCCGGGGGACCTTCCTGGAAGTTCGCTGAACATCTGGTCCGGAGCACCGCCGTCCGGGTGACAGACTAGGCGCCGACCCGAAGCGGGAACAGCCCGGAAACGTGATGTTCCTCTCAGGTTCCGCACAGATTCGGACGGCAACCGATCATCGGTTCTCAGCCGTCTGATGCCATTGACGTGCGTTCGGGCGACTGGGGCCCGGGCGGCGAGCGACCCGGATACGAGAACTCGATGGAACTGACAGGTACGCCATTCTTCATCCTCACCGTCATTCTTGTGCCGGTGTCCATCACAGTGGCGCTGCTGTTCTGGGGGAAGGTGCGCGGCCCCCAGCCGGTGCGCACCCTGTCCCGGATCGTCATGATCATGTTCTGCCAGGTCACGGCCGTGCTGATGGTCTTCGTGATGGTGAACAACGCGAACCTGATCTACGGCAACTGGGACGACCTGCTCGGCACCGGCGACCACGTCCGCGCGGTGCCCTCGGTGCCGCCGGTGGACCCGGCGGGCAACGGCCAGGCCGGCGAAGCCGCCAAGCAGACCCCGAAGGTGCTGCAGAAGTTCGGCGGGGTGAACGACCCGGCGGTGCCCGGCGACGTCCAGAAGACCGAGCTCAAGGGCCAGGTGTCCGGCGTCGACGGCGAGGTGCTGGTCTGGCTGCCGCCGCAGTACAACGACCCGGCGTTCAAGGACAAGAAGTTCCCGGTGGTCGAGTTGATCCCGGGCTACCCGGGCTCCTCCTCCACCTGGTACGGCACGCTCAAGGTCTCCGAGCAGCTCAAGCCGCTGATGCAGCAGGGCAAGGTCGCGCCGTTCATCCTGGTCTCGCCCCGCACCCTGCTGCTGGGCAGCCACCAGGACGCGGGCTGCACCGACATCCCCGGCAAGATCAACGCGGACGCCTGGATCACCCGCGACGTCCCGCAGATGGTGATGGACAACTTCCGCGCCGACCCGTCCGCGGACCGCTGGGCGATCGCGGGCTACTCGGCCGGCGCCCACTGCGCGGCCAAGCTGTCGCTGGCCCACCCCAACCGCTACCGGGCCGGCATCGCGATGTCCGGTTACAACGACCCCGGAGTCGAGCCGGACTCGCTGGTCGGCAAGGACCCGAAGCTGCGCGAGGCCAACAACCCGGTCAACATCCTCAAGACCGCCCAGCAGCCGCCGAAGGTCGCCCTGCTGGTCAGCGGCGCCAAGGGTGACGGCTACGAGGACGGCCAGGCGGTCGCCGCCGTGGCCAAGGAGCCGACCAAGGTCCAGGTCGAGGAGAGCACCGGCCCGCACACCACCGAGATGTGGAAGAAGATGGTCCCGAGCGCCTTCGAGTGGCTGACCGGAATCATCCCGGCGCAGTGACCGACCGTCACGACCGACCGGTGGGGTGACCGACCGTCACGGCCGAGGGCCCTG